>NZ_BAABHD010000004.1:0-931 GCF_039541915.1 Nibrella saemangeumensis | reverse complement strand
TTGTAGTAGTCAAGACTTAGTCTGACAGATGGGGGTGAAATTAACTGTCAGTTGCTTGCTGTAGCCGTGCCCAGTTGAACTGTCCTGTTTGCTCCTGATCCGGTTCCAACTGAGGGCCTTCGGCCTTTGGTAAAGGGGAGAAAAGGGCTTCTGCCAAGGTCTCCAGCATCTTCTCTTTGGCTAAGGGCAAACTCTCTGTAAACGTCTGCATGGGCGTCTTGCCAAAGCAGTATTTTCCCGAGTGGGTTCGTTGCTGGTTGTAATGCTCCAGCCACATGTCTACATCTTGCTGCAACTGCTCTAGGCTGCTGTAGAGCTTTTTGCGAAAGGCAATGGCGTAAAACTCATCCTGAATGGTCTTGTGAAAACGTTCGCAGATGCCGTTAGTCTGCGGACTTTTAGCCTTGGTTTTGGAGTGGTCTATATCCTCCACCGCCAAGTACAACTGGTACTCGTGCTGTTCCCGATTGCCACAGTATTCTGTACCTCGGTCCGTCAGTACCCGCAATAGCCGAATCTGATGCTGTTCATAAAANCGCAATAGCCGAATCTGATGCTGTTCATAAAAGGGGACCACCCGATCATTCAGCAAATCAGCCGCTACTAAGGCGTTTTTACGGTCATACACCTTCACAAAAGCCACCTTGGCATAGGTATCTATAAAGGTTTGCTGCGGTTCCCCGCCGGGATAGATATGGCCTACCCCTTTGATGTTGCCTACATAGTAGGTGTCCTGAGCGCCTAAATAGCCCGGATGGTGAGTCTCAATCTCACCCTGAGCCTGCTTTTCCTGCTTAGCCCGCTCCAAAGCCGCTACCTGCTGGTCGGTTAGCACGATTCCTTCCTGAGCTACTTTAGCTTCTAAAGCTTTTAGGCGTTTGCCAAACGTCTCCAGGTCATGCCGTAACCAGATGCTGCGTACCCCACCAGG
>NZ_BAABHD010000003.1:0-200822 GCF_039541915.1 Nibrella saemangeumensis | reverse complement strand
GGAGGGCGTGAGAGCGCTAGAGCCGAGCCGTACTAATGAGCCTGGACGCGTAGTGCTAGGTAGCAAGCAGACATACTCTCTTTTCTCAGCTCGATCAGAGCATTAAAAAGACAAACCAACTCAGGTGAGCAAGCGACAAGCGGGCGAACCGGTAATGCCAAGCGAGGTTGGTGGTCAGAGTGCGGGTGGACACCTCTTCCCATATCGAACAGAGCCGTTAAGCCCCGTAACGCCGATGGTACTGCCTTCACCGGTGGGAGAGTAGGTAGCTGCCACCTCATCTATTTACAACCAAGAGCCGATCCTCACCGATCGGCTCTTGCTGTTTTTAGCCGGTTTGTAGTGAGAATACATTTAAGGAGTTATCTTAGTACAAAGAACTCCTAAACTTAGAATCTCAGCTATGTCAACGTCCCGCAGAAAGTTTCTGCAGCACTCCACTCAATTGGCCGCTGGAGCAGGCTTATCAACAGCCTTACCTATTGATGCTTTAGCGACTACATTAGATTCTTCTCAACCAGCCGCTGATATGGTTTCCGTCGCGTTGATCGGCTGTAACAATATGGGTTGGCATAATCTAAACTCTATGCTTAAGCACCAAAATGTACGGTGTCTGGCATTATGCGATATTGATAGCAATGTGCTAAATAAGCGGGCGGCTGAGCTGGAGAAGTCAACGGGTAAAAAGCCAATCTTATATAGTGACTTCCGGAAATTACTGGAAAATAAAGACATTGACGCCGTTATTGTAGGAACGCCGGACCATTGGCATTGCCTCATGACGGTATACGCCTGTGAAGCGGGTAAAGATGTGTACGTGGAAAAACCGCTAGCCAACAGTATTGAAGAATGCAACCTGATGGTAGCGGCTGCGCAGAAGCATAAACGCATTGTACAGGTGGGACAGTGGCAACGTAGCGGTCAGCATTGGAAAGCTGCCCTGGATTACGTTCGTGCCGGCCATATCGGCAAGGTCCGCTCGACGAAAACCTGGGCTTATATGGCTTATGGTAAAACTTTTCCGGTTCGACCGGATGAGCCTGTACCGGCAGGAGTTGATTATGCTATGTGGCTGGGACCCGCTCCGAAACGGCCATTTAACCGTAATCGTTTTCATGGTAGTTTCCGCTATTTCTGGGACTATGCCGGCGGCTTAATGACCGACTGGGGAGCCCATATGATCGATATGGTGCTGGCTGGGATGAATGTGTCGACTCCTAAATCGGTAGCAGCCATGGGCGGCAAATTTGCTTTTCCGGATCATGCCGGTGAGACACCTGATACCATGCAGGTGCTTTATGACTTCGGCCATTTTACCATGTTATGGGAGCAGTCTTTAGGTACGGGAAGAGGACCTTATGACCGCGATCACGGAGTTGCTTTTATTGGTACTTTAGGAACTGTAGTTATTGATCGTAGCAAATGGGAAGTGCTGCCCGAAGTGGAGGGTGGTAAGTACCTTACCCAGGCAATGCCAGTACAGCGAGGTGGTAGTCAGGATCTGGATAATCATACATTAAACTTTCTGGAGTGCGTGCGGTCCCGTCAGCGGCCAAACTGTCCGGTAGAAATAGGGCGGGATGTAGCTATTAATGCTCATCTGGGGAATATTTCTTACCGCACCGGGCGAAAACTCTTCTGGGATGCAGCCAAGAACGGCATTGTTGATGATGCTAAAGCAAATGAACTTGTGCAGGCCCATTATAATAGTTCCTGGAAGCTTCCCAACGTATAATATATCTGGCAAGAAAGAAGCCCACCCTCAGCTACTGGGGTGGGCTTCTTGATTTAGGACAGGCTATCACATGGCAGTCACATCAAGTGGCTCCTCCGCCTTAGATGGCTCTTTGCGAATTTGACGGTATCTGGTTAAATTTGTCAGTAATAGCGGCCGGATGAGCGGGTAGGCATGTCTGGTAAGCCAGGATAATGCGTGGCTATAAAAGGGCAAAAGAATTAGCTCCCTGTTAGCCGCAACACCTTTTAACAGAGCTGATACGGCGTCTTCTACTGCTACCAGCCTGAAGGGGTTTAATTTCATGGAGTCTTCGACAGAAGTGCCGGACATCAACGACGATTCATAAATATTTGTTGCAATAAAGCCGGGACAGAATGACGATACTTTTACCCCCAACGCTTTTCCTTCGAGTCGTAAACTGCGTGAGAAGGCTACGACCGCGTGCTTGGTGGTAACGTACGGAATTAGCGTTGGCTGGTAGACCAACCCTGCCAGCGAAGCCGTGGTCACTACATGGCCAAAGCCCTGGTTCACCATTACTTTATAAGCCTCTGTTGCCGTATGAATAACACCGTTCAGGTTTACTGCCAGGACTTTATGCCAGTCGTGCATGGGAACGTCGCGTACCTCACCCGCTACACTAATACCCGCATTGCAGAATGCATAATCTAACTGCCCATACCGGTTCGCAATATACCGGATCAGCGTTTTGACCGCCTGATAATCGGTAACGTCGAGTTGGTACGACGTGGCAATTCCGCCCTGCTTCTGGATATCATCGGCTACCGCTTCAACCGCTGCTCCGTTGATATCTGTTGCCACTACCACTGCTCCTTTCTCTGCTAACTGATCGGCCAATTCCCGGCCGATCCCCGATGCCGCTCCCGTAATGAAAATAATCTTTCCGGTAAAAGTCTCCATAGGCACACAGTTATTTAGTGATTTAATGTTCGAATTTACACAAAATCAAGACGGTATAGACTATTACCGGGATTCTGTTATTTTCCGGGCCAACGATTCTTAATACAATCATAAGTCAGCATGCGCGCTAGAGTATGTGACTTTGAGTTGGCTGCTCAATTCCCGTTCCGAAATTAGTACTTTTGCAGTTCGTTACTACTTCATCGCTTGTACACGCTGACTATAGTTTCAAATTTGTCCAGAATCAAACAGTGATTATACCCCTTGCCCACCGCGCCGGACAGACACAGGAGTACTATTTTTCCGTGAAACTGGCCGAAGTGCGGAAATTACAGGCCGCTGGCCATGATATTATTAACATCGGCATCGGTAACCCCGATATGATGCCGTCGGAGAATACCATTCAGGCACTTATCGAGTCGGTGCAGCAGCCCGGTTCTCATGGCTATCAGTCATATAAAGGCATTCCGGCATTCCGGGCTGCGATCGCCCGGTTTTACGCGCATACCTATGGTGTACAGCTCGATTCTGAAACAGAGATACTGCCGCTGATCGGCTCCAAGGAAGGAATAACCCATATATCATTGACGTTTTTGAACGAAGGTGATGAGGTACTGGTACCGGAGTTAGGCTATCCCGCTTACCGGGCGGTGAGCCGGATGGTAGGCGCAACCGTAAGGGAGTATGGACTGATGGAATACCAGGGCTGGCAACCCGATTGGCAGGCAATGGCAGATCAGGTCAACGAGCGTACCCGTATAGTCTGGCTCAACTACCCGCATATGCCGACGGGTGCCCCGGCAACGCGGGCTTTGTTTGAGCAGGCGGTCCGGTTTGCTCATGATCACAACGTGCTGCTATGTCACGATAATCCTTATAGCCTGATACTGAACCAGCGCCCACCCATCAGTCTGCTGTCTATTGATGGGGCCAAGGAGGTTGCCATTGAGATGAATTCGATGAGTAAATCGCACAATATGGCGGGCTGGCGGATCGGCTGGATGATGGCGGCAAAGCCCTACATCGATGCGGTGCTGAGCATCAAAAGCAACGTAGACTCCGGTATGTTTTTGCCGGTGCAGCAGGCCGCTGCGGAAGCTCTTGGCAACTCGGACGAGTGGCACCGGCAGCGTAACGCCGTATACCACGAACGGCTGGACGCCGTCCACGCCTTTCTGAACGCGCTGGGCTGTACCTATTCAACCGATCAGGAAGGCATGTTTATCTGGGCGAAGCTTCCGGATCATATCGAATCTGCCGAAGCGTTAGTAGATGATTTGCTGTATAACAAACATATCTTTATCGCTCCGGGCTTTATTTTCGGGCCTAAAGGGGATCGCTATATACGTGTGTCACTCTGTATGCCGAAAGAACGGATACAGGCTGCCGTTACCCGACTGAAGTAAAATTCCGCTTCCAAATGACTATTTCAATAATTGGCGTTGGCTTGCTGGGCGGCTCGTTTGCCCTGGCTGTGCGCGAAAAATACCCGAAAGTAAAGTTTATCGGCGTTGATGCCTCTATTGTCCACGGGGAGCTGGCTCTGGCGAAGGGACTGGTTGATGAGATGCTACCGCTGGAGGATGCGGTACCCGTCAGCACGCTGGTGGTGTTGGCCACACCCGTGAACACCATTATGGACCTACTGCCCAGGGTACTTGATCTGTTGCCGACGGGCGCAACGGTAATCGACCTGGGCTCGACCAAGGGCCTGATCTGTGACATAGCCGATCAGCATCCGAAACGAGCGCAGTTTGTGCCGGTTCATCCGATGGCGGGGACGGAAAACTCCGGTCCGGGAGCGGCTTTTAAGGAATTGCTACCCGGTAAGAACCTGATCATCTGCGATCGTGAAAAGAGTTATCCTGATAGCGTAAAGCTGGTAGAAGCCCTGTTCCGCGATATTGGCATGAAGATTTTTTACATGACGCCCAAAGAACATGATTTGCACCTGGCTTATGTATCACACCTCAGTCACATCAGTGCCTTTGCGCTTGGCCTGACCGTTCTGGAAAAAGAAAAAGACGAAAAAGCTATTTTCGATATGGCCAGCACGGGCTTCAGTTCAACGGTGCGCCTGGCGAAAAGCTCACCGCAGATGTGGGCCCCCATCTTCGACCAGAACCGCACCAATGTCTCGCAGGCGCTGGCCGATTATATTGAATTCCTACAGCGTTTCAAAGAAGTGATAGACCAGCAGGATATCAGTACCTCCCTCGATTTTATGAACCGGGCTAATATCATTCGACGGGTGCTGGATGGTATTGAGAGGAAGTAACGATAGTCTTTAGGTATTCTACATTAAATATTTCATCAAACTGCCGCTTTGATACTGACGGCGGGAGGGCACGCATGGCGGCAAAGACCAGAGGCTTTAACCAGGCTGGTAAGTTTACTGCTTTGCCAATGTTTCTTGAGGTGACCACTACCTTGTCTGCTTTGGCTTTCCGAATGGCTTCGTATTGGGCAAAGGCCTGTTCCGGTACATTGTGGCTGGCCAGGCAGGCGGCAATGGCATAAGCATCTTCAATAGCCTGATTGGCACCCTGCCCGAGATTCGGCGTGGTTGCGTGGGCGGCATCACCGAGGAGGGCTACCCGGCCCTGTGTCCAGGTGGGTAACGTCATCAGATCATATAAATCAGCGCGGAGAATACGGTGCTCTTGCATGTGCTCAATGACAGTTGTAACCAACGGATCGAAGTTCCGGAACAGGCGCAGCAGAGTTGGAATTGCGTCTCCTGGTTTGTCGGTCTGACCGGTTGGGGCGGGGGCGGTAGTGTACACGTAGACCTCCTGAGGACCGGTAGGGACCAAACCGAAACGCAGGCCACTTTCACGACCCCAGTATTCTTTGGCTGTCGTCTGCTGATCGTCCGTTAAGGGAAAATCGACCAGCGCACGCCAGCAGGTCTGCCCGGAGTACCGCGTAGGTTGTTCACCCAGCAGGTTTCGCCGTACGGCTGAGCGAATACCATCTGCTCCAATCAAAAAATCACCTTCCGCCACTGTACCGTCGGCAAATGTTACCCGTACCTGGCGGCTTGTATCACTAATAGTAGTCAGCCGTTTGTTTGTATGAATTCTTTGGGCAGGCAAGGCCGCCAGCAGTATTTTTTGCAGTCGCCCCCGGTGGATTGACACTATGCCGAAGCTGTAGGTATTGACGAGTGCGCCAACGTTTACCCGCTGAATTACCCGACCCGAAGCCTCCGTAATATAACTATCGGCAAGAGACCAGCCTTGTTGCTGAACATCCTGAGCCAAGCCCAGTCGGTTGAGAACCTGCAAGGCGTTGGGTGCCATAACCAGCCCTGCGCCTACCTCCCGGATGTCAGGAGCCTGTTCGTAAACCTCGAAATCGATGCCGCGCTGTTGCAGCGCCAGAGCGGTAGTTAGTCCTCCAATGCCACCGCCAATAATAATTCCTTTCATAATCTGGGGTGTTTTGTTAATTTTAGAACAAATGTACTAATTGATTTGAATCTAGAACAAGTGTTCTAATGTCTTTTGAGTAAACGGTGACTACAAAAGAAAAAATTCTGGAAACTGCCCGGCTATTGTTTAACGAAAATGGCGTTGAAACGGTAACTGTGCGTAGCCTTGCGCAGGAGGTTGGTATCAGCCACGGCAATCTATGCTATCACTTCGCCAATACCGACGTTATTATTGAGCGGCTATATCTGCAATTAGCCGAAACTATTTCAACAGGCATAAACCAGCTGGTGCCCGGAGAAAGTCTCTCTCTGGAACTGCTTCGGCGGCTTGGTACGGGTACGTTTGCACTGCTGTATGAATACCGGTTTCTGATGCGCGACTTTGCCGGTATTATGCGCCGGTTGCCTGCGATCCGTGAGCAACATCAGGCGCTTATGCAGCGTCGGCGGGATACATTCAGGCTGATCCTGCACCAGTTACGGAAACAAGATATATTAAGATCCGAATTATACCCCGGACAGGATAGTCACCTGATTGAGCAGATGCTGATTGTCGGTGATTTCTGGCTGTCGAGTGCCGACGTATTGTACGAGGGCCCGGATGAGGCAAAAATAAATCACTACGTAAGCGTCTTTGAGGCCTTGCTGCTGCCGATGCTCACCGAAAAGGGGCTGCAACAGTGGTTTGCAATACCACACTCAAACCCGGATCGTGAAACAGTTCGAGGGGTTTGACAGTAATAAGAGAGTTACCTGTTTACCATCAAAATCGAATTACTTATCATGCAAGCTACACAATCACTCGCTGCCATGGCGGGGACTATTACGCTTGGGGGTGACCTGACAGTCAATCGCATGGGCTTTGGGGCCATGCGTATTACAGGTGAAGGCATCTGGGGGCCACCCCGCGATCGTGCCGAATGTATCCGCGTACTAAAGCGCTGTCTGGACCTCGGCATCAACTTTATTGATACAGCCGACAGTTATGGACCAAATATATCGGAAGAGCTGATCGCGGAAGCCCTATATCCGTATCCTGACGGATTAGTGATTGCCACCAAAGGTGGATTACTCCGTACCGGTCCAAATCAATGGCCGGTAGATGCCAGTCCCAAGCATCTTGACGAAGCGCTGAAAGGCAGCCTGAAGCGGTTGAAGCTCGACCGCATCGATCTGTACCAGTTGCACCGTTTCGACCCGAAAGTGCCCACGGATGAAACATTAGGCTTTCTGAAGGAGAAGCAGCAGCAGGGCTATATTCGTCATCTTGGGTTATCGGAGGTAAATGTGGAGCAGATACAAACGGCCCAACAGTATTTTGATGTGGTGTCGGTGCAGAACATGTACAACATCGGCCATCAGAAATGGAACGATGTACTGGCATATTGCGAACAAAACAATATTGCCTTTATTCCATGGTATCCATTGGCCAGTGGTAATCTGAAGGCCGAACAGGCGGTTAAGGCGGTGGTGGACCGTCATCGCAAGGGCAATTCCAACGCGACTGAGTACCAAATTGCGCTGGCGTGGCTGCTGGCGGCTTCGCGGGTGATGCTGCCGATACCAGGCACCTCGTCGGTGAAACACCTGGAAGAAAATACGGCCGCTACCGAGATCACCCTAACGCCGGAGGATATGGCGGATATGCCGCTGCCTTATAAATAACCAATTACCGAAGCCGCCATTCGCAAAGCCGGGTGGCGGTTTTGGCCCTTTCTTTTTCCGCTTCGCATCAAAAAAATTAGCGCTTAAGTCGGCAGTACGTTACTTTGGGCTTGAATTTATTCGTACCCAGATGACACGTACACGCTGGAAATACCTGCTAACCTTAGTGGTCCTGACACTACCCGCTGTTGAGGCATTGGCGCAGACAGTGGTTCAGTCGGTACAGGAGGCTATTACCTTAGCCCAACGCAACAACCCCGAACTGGTAAATGCCCGGCAGAACCGAGCCTTGCAGGACCAGCAGCGGGTAGCCGCCCGATCTGCGTTGTTGCCGCAGGCGCGACTCTTTACCAACTTCGACTATAACTACGCGCTGCCTACGCAACTCATTCCTGCCGAATTTATTGGTGGTCAGGCGGGTGAGTTTCGGACGGTTCGTTTTGGACTGCCGTTTATGCTGACCGCCGGGGCTGAGGTAACGGCCCCGCTCCTCAACAAACCAATCCGCACCGATATTGACATCACAAACCAGAATCTGCGCATCCTGGATGATCAGACGCTGGTGCTGCAGGATGAACTTTCTACCCAAACCGCTCGGGTATACCATGCTGTTTTGCTGGCCAGAGCGGCCGTCGCTATCAATCAGCGCAACCTGGCCAGTGCCGACACCCTGGTGCAGATCGCCCGCGTCCGGCTGGATAAGGGGTTGATTGAGCCGCTGGAATATAACCGCATCCGGTCCGTCCAGCTCACCACCGCGGATGTGGTGCAGCAGAATGAACTGACGTATATCCGGAACCTGAATCAGCTAAAACTATTGCTGGGATTAACAGGGACTGATAGCCTGATGGTGGCGGAAAGTCTCACCACGCAGCCGGTCAACAACGATCGCACCGATGTCTCACTGTCAGCAGGAAGCTCCAGTGAGCGGCCACAGGTGACGTTACGCCGGTCGCAGGTAGCGTTGTATAAGCTTCAGCTGGACCGGGAGAAGGCGCTGCGGTTACCCACCTTATCGGCGTATATCCGGTATTCGGAGCAGGCGCAGCGAGACCGGCTCGATTTCTGGGATTTCAGCAAGCGCTGGTTCCCGATCGGCGTAGCTGGTTTGCAATTTAACGTGCCAATTTATACCGGCGGCTTGCGCAACAGCCAGCTTGCCCGTGCCCGGATGCGGGTGAAACTCGCCGAAGCTGAACTGGCCTATGAGCGGGTCCGACAGGAGATTGATACCGAGGATATCCGCAACGGCTATCGGCAGGCCACCCGCTCGCTGGACCTGAACCGGCAGAATTACGAAATCAGTGAGCAGAACGTGCAGATTTCGCTGGTGAAGTACCGCTCCGGTTTATTTGCCTACGATCAGTACCTCAACGTGTTCAACGAGGCTTTACAGGCGCAAAACCGGTACCTGAGTAATCTCTCGAATGCGTTTATTAATCAGACTATCTTGCAGTTAAGGAGATAGCCCCAATCCTCTGAAGGGGTATAAACCAAAAGCCATGAAAACCTTTCTCTACATAACCGCAGCAACATTGGCTTTGGCTGCCTGCAAACGCGGGAGCGAGGCCATCACGCCCACTTATAAAGACCTGACGGAGGCCGTCTATGCGTCGGGCAGTGTGTACCCGCGCAACGAATACACCGTTACGGCCGACGCGCAGGGCGTGCTCCGGCAGCGGCTCGTCAACGAAGGTGATTCCATCCGGCGCAATCAATTATTGTTTGTGCTGGAGAGTGCAACCGAAGATGCCCGTCGGCAGGCGGCTGCCAATGTCTACCGGCAGTCGCAGGCCAATCTGCGGGGTAGTTCGCCGGTGCTGGCCGAACTGGAAGCGCAGGTACGCAATGCGCAGACCCGGCTCGAAAACGACTCGATCAACTACGCCCGCTTCCGCGACCTCTACGCCCAGAACGCGACCTCAAAGGCCGAACTGGAGCGGGCTGAGTTGAACTACAAAACGGCGCGTAATACCCTGCGCGCTCAGCAGAACGCCCTGGTCCGGACCCGCGATCAACTCCGGTTGGAGGCCGCAAACAGCCGCAGTCAGTTAGTAACGACTGAGGTCGCGGGCAGCCATACGCGCATCCGCAGCTTCGTGGATGGTAAAGTATACGAGGTTTTCAAGGAACCCGGTGAGGTGGTGCGGCCCGGTGAGCAACTGGCACTGGTCGGTAGTGGCCGGGATATCTACGCGCAGTTATCGGTTGATGAAAGCGATTTCGGCAAAATTCGCGTGGGTCAGGAAGTCCTTATCAAAATGGACATTTACGCCGATAAGGTTTTTAAAGCCCGCGTTGCCAAGATTTATCCGAAGCTGAACCGCGCCGATCAGTCGTTTCGGGTGGATGCTGAATTTACGGGCGAACGGCCGGAAGCCTACTATGGCCTGACCGTAGAAGCCAATATCGTAATCAGCCAGAACCAGCGGGTGCTGACCATCCCGAAAAGCTACGTGATCGGTAAAGACAGCGTGTTGGTAGAGGAGGATGGTAAGCAGCGCAAAGTTCGCTTCACAAAAGGGGCCGAAAACTTCGACCTGGTCGAGGTCAAAAGCGGTCTGACGGAGCAGACTAAGATTGTGAGTGCGGAGTAGGGTATAATGAGTGATTGAGCGAGTAAAACCGTTACCAGCTTAATCCGGATAAACCACCCACTCACTCAATCATTCATCACTCAATTCAAGATGGATCTACACATCGCTACACAAATCGCTAAAACGCACCTGCTGGCGAAAAAGAAGCAGACGCTCGTGGCTATGCTGGGTGTAACGTTCGGCATTGCCATGTTTATTACCATGATCTCGTTCATGGAGGGTTCCAACCAGTTTTTGGAGGAGTCGGCGCTGGAGGCCAGTCCGCATATCCGGATGTATAATGAAGTGAACACCCAGCGGCCGAGTCTGCTTGACGAACTGAAGCCGGGGCCGGACCACTTCAACGTGGTGCATCACCAGAAGCCGAAAGACGAACTGGCCCGGCTGCGCAATGGCCTGACGATTGCCCGGCTGATCGAGCAGGAGCCGGGCGTGTTTGGGGTATCACCCCAGGCAGGCACCCAGGCCTTTTACAACAATGGTCCGATCCAGATTTCCGGTACTATATCGGGGGTGGATATTGAGCGGGAGAACCGGCTGTATGACCTGAACCGGCGTATAAAGTCGGGCAGTATCCGGGCGCTGCAAACCAACCCGGAGGGGCTGATTATGGGCGCTACGCTGGCTCGTAAACTCAATGTGCGCGTGGGGGATAAAGTCAGCGTCACCACTCCGCTGGGCACCAACCGCATTCTGCGGATTGTGGGCATTTTCGGCTTTGGTATCGGAACGATTGATAACACCAAAAGCTACGCGAACCTCTCGACGGTACAGGAACTGCTCCAGAAAGAATCCAGCTACGTCACGGATATTCACATCAAAATGGTTGACCCGATGCAGGCCATTCCCAAGGGAAAGCAATTTCGGGCCAAGTATGGCTATTATACCGAAGACTGGGCTACCGCCAACTCCACCATTCTGGCGGGGCAGAAAATACGGACTACGCTGACGTTCGTGGTGTCATTTACGCTGCTGGTGGTGGCCGGCTTCGGTATCTACAACATCATGAACATGACCGTTATCAACAAGATCAAAGACATCGCTATCCTGAAAGCAACCGGCTTCGATGGCAAAGACATTGTGGCTATCTTCCTGTTGCAGGCCGTTTTTATTGGTCTGTCGGGTGGCTTGCTGGGCCTGGCCATCGGGTTCGGACTTAGTTACCTGTTGTCAATTACCCCGTTTGACGCGGGCGATTTTCTGAGTATCAAGACCTTTCCGGTGATATTCGCTCCTAAACACTACATCATGGGCCTGTTGTTTGGGACAATCACAACGGTATTGGCCGGGTTTTTCCCCTCGCGCCGGGCGTCGAAGATTGATCCGGTGGCTATTTTGCGGGGATGAGGTTAAGGATTGAATGGTGGAATGACGGAATGATTGAATCAGGTACACTTACCTATTCTGCTATGGAAACGAGAGCGAATGAGCGAATGGAGCCTACAGTTCCTCAGGTTGGGCAGCCGGTGTTGCGGGCCAGCCACCTTAATAAATACTTCTACGATCCCGAGAAGTTTCAGGTCCTGCGGGATGTAACGTTCGACGTGCAGAAAGGCGAGTTTCTAGCCATCGTGGGTAAGTCGGGCTGCGGTAAATCGACGCTGCTCTACCTGCTCTCGACCATGGATACCGACTACGAAGGTACCATAGAGATGAACGGTACGAGGCTGACCGGCCGGAGCCAGGATTTTCTGTCGCACTTCCGCAACGAGCACCTGGGCTTTGTTTTTCAGTTTCACTTCCTGCTGCCGGAATTTTCGGCATTGCAGAACGTGATGCTGCCGGGGCTGAAATTGGGAAAATATGCTGACAAAGAGGTAGAAGAACGGGCGTACGAAAAGCTCCGGATGATTGGCATGGCTGATTTTGCCCGCAAACCGGCCAGCAAGCTCTCGGGTGGGCAGCAGCAGCGGGTCGCCATTGCCAGGGCGCTGATCAACGACCCGGCGGTGATTATGGGCGACGAGCCGACGGGTAATCTGGACCGGGCCAATTCGCAGAACGTATTCGATATTTTCCGGGATCTGGCCAGCAAAGGGCAGACCATTATTGCCGTCACGCACGACCCGGACTTTGCCGCCGGCTGCGACCGGGAGATCGAGATGAGCGATGGAATGATTATCAGGCAATGAAAATACAGTTTAACAAATACGTCGAGTGGATCATTCTCTGGATCGCCGTGATGGGTATCATCGTGCGGGGGATTGTTTTACCGGCTATTCACTGGAGCCGACAGCTGGTGCTTTTTGCGGCTACCCTGCTGTTTCTGAACCTTGTCTGGCTGTTTCATCTGAATTTTGATCATTATCTCAACCGGAAAGTGCCTTTTGAGCAGAATGTTCGGAAACGGGTCATTATTCAGTTGCTGGTGGGCTGGTCGGTCGTGAAGCTGGTATTATCACCAATCATCATTCTGTTGGTCGACGAAGTAACCCCGAAATTTCCGTTTGTGCTCAACCCGCTGAATGTCATAACCATTGGCGTTGTGGCTTTCCTGGCTAATCTGCTGGTAGCGCTCGGGTTCATTGCCAATCATTTCCTGAATCGCTGGCGGGAAAATGCCGTCCGGGCGGCCCGGCTGGAGAAGGAAAAATCGCAGGTGCAGTACGATAACCTGAAGAATCAGCTGAACCCACACTTTCTGTTCAACAGCCTGTCGTCGCTGGATGGTCTGATCGAGGAGAACCCGGCTCTGGCGCGGCAGTTTTTACGGCAATTATCCAAAGTATACCGCTATGTGCTTCAAAATAAGGATAAAGAGCTGGTACCGCTGGATACCGAGCTGGATTTTATCCAACATTATATTTTTTTATTGAAAACACGTTTCGATGGTGCCTTTTCGGTTATATTTGATATACCCGACCATATTGCCGACAAGGCCATTGTACCCGTAACCCTGCAGATTCTGATCGAAAATGCGATCAAGCATAACGTCATCAATGCAGCGCATCCGCTGACAGTGCAGATATCGGCCGATGATCGTTTTTTGCGGGTGGCGAATGTAATTCAGCGACGTAGCCGGGTAGAGGCCTCCAACGGTCTGGGGCTGAGCAACCTGAAGCTGTTGTACAGTTTCCTGAGTCCAAAGCCCGTGGATGTGCAGGATGACGGAGAGCGTTTTTGTGTAAGGGTACCGCTGCTGGAAAGCGCCGTATAGTAAGACCGTTAACAAGCGGTTGGGCAGCGGGGTTAACAGGAGAACCAAATTTCGAACATATATGGTTAACAACGGTAATGCCCAACAACTGCTGGATAAGACCCTGACGGGTCTGGAGCAGGATGCTGAATCAATGCAGCCGCAGGTCAACGACCTGATCGACCAATGGGTGAAGGCGCTTGGTGCCGGCGACCTGACCCTCGACAATGTAGCGTACGAACTGGAAGAACTAAAACAAGCCCTGAAAGGCGGAAGAGCCCCGCAAATTGCCGGCTCGCTCCACTCCCTGAGTAAGCTCACCAAACGGGCTGCGGGCGAAACATCAGACAGCAATACGGCGGACCGGCTACGGAACCTGGCCGAAACCCTTGACAATGTATCGGCACGGGTGGCTCAATCCCGGTAAAAAGCTTACTGCCAACCCTCTGCCTTAGCCCAGTTTTTGGGAGTCTCACAAAAGAAAACCTTCCGGACGTAGTGCATGGCCGCCTGAACGGTGACCAGCTACTAACCGGAAGGTTTTCTTTGCATCGGCCCGGATGAAAGCCAGTTCGGATACGGAGCTGGCCCATACCGGATTTCGCTGCGTGAGTAGTTAGCAAGTACCGGTATTTTGCTTTAGTATTGGTGTAGAACGTTTATGGCTCAGCTGACCAGCGTGCCGGTTCACCCAACGTCAATTTAACCCTTACTCAATCATGAAGTTGTCATCCCTGCCTGCCTGGCTCCAAGGAACGGTCATTCTGGCTTTGGTATTGTCCATCGCGTCGGCGTTTGTGCCGGAAGCGGAAAAGCAGACGCCACCCCCCCGACCCAACATCATCTTCATTATTTCCGACGACCATACCTCCCAGGCCATCAGCGCCTACGGCAGTAAGCTGGCCAAAACCCCCAACATCGACCGCATTGCGCGGGAGGGGGCTATCCTGTACAACAACATCATCTCTAACTCCATCTGTGGACCAAGCCGGGCGACGTTGCTGACGGGTAAATTCAGCCATACCAACGGCTATAAGTTCAACGAAAAGGTATTCGACGTTAATCAGCCGGTCTTTCCCGAAGAGTTGCAGAAAAACGGCTACCAGACAGCCTGGGTCGGTAAGATGCACCTGGGTAGTCTGCCCCACGGTTTCGATTACCTCAATATCCTACCCGGCCACGGCAGCTATTACAACTCGGATTTTGTTAATACGCAAAACCAGACCAAACGCTATAACGGCTACGTAACGGATGTGGTGACCCAGCTTTCGACCGAGTGGCTGGATAAGCGGGACCCAGACAAACCATTCTTTCTGGTGGTTGGGCATAAGGCCACACACCGGGAGTGGTTACCCGCCATTGAGGATTTAGGCGGTTACGATAACGTTACCTTTCCCCTGCCACCTACGTTTTACGACAATTACGAGGGTCGGCTGGCCGCCCAGAAGCAGGACATGACCATCGACAAGACGATGCGGTTGAAGGAAGACCTTAAAATTCATGTGGATTATGACCTCGATGAAGCTAAGGTTGCCCAGGAAAAAGCCGAGTTACACCAGGCCTATTTTCGCAATCAGGAAATGACACCGGCACTTGATAAGCAACTGGAGAATTTTGTTCGGAACGGAACCTACCGCCGACTCACGCCCGAGCAGAAAAAAGCTTTTTCCAGCTACTATAATCGCATCACCCGGGAGTTCGACGAGAAGAAGCTGAGCGGAAAAGCCCTGGTGGAGTGGAAGTACCAGCGGTATATGCGGGATTATTTGGCTACGGCGAATTCGCTGGACCGCAACATCGGTAAGCTGCTTAATTACTTAGATAAAACCGGATTGGCCAAGAACACGGTGGTTATTTACACCTCCGACCAGGGTTTTTACCTGGGCGAGCACGGCTGGTTCGATAAGCGGTGGATTTATGAAGAGTCACTGAAAACGCCGTTTGTCATTCGCTATCCGGGTGTTATCAAGCCTGGCACGCAGGTGCGGAATGTGGTATCGAATGTAGACTGGGCACCAACCATATTAAGCATGACCGGTACGGCTATACCTCAGACCTTGCAGGGAAAATCGTTCCTGCCGGTATTGACGGGTAAAAAAGCCAACTGGCTGGACCAGGCGTATTACC
This sequence comes from Nibrella saemangeumensis, assembly GCF_039541915.1. Lineage (NCBI taxonomy): Bacteria > Pseudomonadati > Bacteroidota > Cytophagia > Cytophagales > Spirosomataceae > Nibrella > Nibrella saemangeumensis. The sequence goes on along the minus strand of NZ_BAABHD010000003.1, from coordinate 185,202 downwards.
ACTATTATGAATATCCGGAACCGCATCGGGTAGCCCCTCATTTTGGCCTGCGCACGGACCGGTATACCATTGCCCGTTTCTACGGACCGGACAACTTCTGGGAGTTATACGACATCCAGAAAGACCCGCATAATATGAAGAATCTGTACGGTCAGAAAGGCTACGAAAAAATCACCGCTACGTTGAAAGCGCAGCTCCGGGAGCATATCGTCCGGAACAAGGATGACGAAGCGCTCAAGTTGTTCGCGAGCAGTCCACAATGACCTGAAACTCTCAACTTCATTGGCCCGGCAGGTACGGCTCAGGAGTCCGGGTTGCCCATTAATGCTATTCGCAGCGGCTAAAAAGCCGCCAATGTTGCCTAGTCGGGACGGCCTGCCATATACACGTTCTGGTCCTCAAATTCAATGGCGAGTACTTCGGGATCGTACATCGTCAGCAAGGGCACACGGGGCTTGCAGGCCAGTTTCCGTGTAACACTCCGGCCGGTCAGGATGTCGAGCAGACTGCGGTGGTGCGGCACCGTAACCAGCAGTCAACGGAATGGGTGACCAGATACTCATCAATACCTTTCTCCACCTCATCGTGGCGGATAAAGTAGGTATCTGTATTAACCGTATCGAAGTAACTGGCAAATGGCCGGCTTTCATCCAGGGAGAGGGGTTCGGCAGGTTCCGGTCCTTTGATGGTCAGCAAGGTCAGGCCAGCGCTTTTCACCGTCAGCAGATCCTTGAGCGGCCGCAGCGAATGCAGGTGGTTGACCGACTGGTAATCGGTAGCCAGAACTACCTGTTGAAGGGGCCGGATGGAAGCGGTTGCCGGCACAACCAGCACATTGGTTTTTGCGGTACGAATAATGCCGGTGGCTACGCTGCCGAACAGCTCGTTGTTGCCTTCACCGGTGGCACCCAGTACCACATAGTCGAAGTGTTCCTGTGTCAGTATCCACTCGACCGTGCCGACCGTGGTGCCTGGGTAGGTGCGCGTTGTGTATTTATGATAATCGGGTACCGGCTGGGTTGTTACTTCCGCCAGCAGCCGGTTCAGATCCCGCCGGGCTTTTTTCTCCGCTTCCTGAAAGAAAAGGGCGGCACCATAGGGACCGTCGGTATCAACGAAATAGGTATGCAGCAACTGGAATTCCGCGGCAACATCACTGAACATAGCCTGGGCGAAGTGAATAGCTTTCCTGGAGGCTTCGCTAAAGTCGGTTAATAAGAGGATCTTTTTCATGGTCTGTACCAGACTGCTTCCGGCCGTCTGCGTTTAGGGTTTTTGAGAGAATGTCAGGGAGAAAGCCAGCATTCCTGCTGGCTGGGACATTTATACCACCGCGAGCACGGGTATATCCGACTGCCGGGCTACCTGCTGGGTATTACCTTCGGTAATGAGCCGGTGCCACCAGCTGTGCTGCTTAGGCAGCATCATGATCAGATCGGCGCGATTCTCGGCCGCAAAGTTCATTAACGTAAGCGGAAGGTCTGTACCCGGAAGAATGCTGAAGGTATGCGGCTGGTGTTTCAGCATGTCGCGGATGCGTTCGGCTGACCGCTGGATGTTTGGCTGGCCGGGTTCTTCGGTGACGCAGACAACATTCAGACAGGCCCCGAACAGATTGGCAAACCGAACGGCATTGTCGAGGGCTACGGCATCAATTGAATGCGTCAGATCAACGGCGATAACAATATTTTCGAAACTGTTAAACGCGGCTTTAGGTGGTATCAGCAACATGGGTGCCTGGATGTCCGGAATCATGTCTGTGGCCAGACTGCCAAAGTAGCGCACTCCCTCAGAATGGCTGCCGGCCGTGCCCATGATGAGCAGGTCGGCTTGCTGTTCGGCTACTACCTCGTTGATAACATCTTTGGTCAGGCCCTCCTGAGCTAGAATGGAAATGTCGACACTGCCTTTAGCCTCGTCCTGCAACTGACTCATCAGGTCGGATAGCTTCCGTTCGGCCTGGGCTTTCTCGTATTCAGGGATAGAGATCAGACTGTCTGTGGTATAGGTATGCCCAGCCCATGAACGATATACATGCAGAAGCACAAGCCGGGTGTCGCTACGTCCGGCAATCCGGAGGGCAAAGTCGCTGGCGTAACGGGAGTTCTCTGAAAAGTCGGTCGCTAATACGATGGTTTTCATACCTGTATCTTAAGGGATTGATACAAAGGTAGAAAGCCCGTAGCCAGCGGCCCATGACCGGCATCAGGCCGGAAACTGTTTGCGCTCAGTCTTCAGCCTGCCTTATAAACATCCTTTTCGTCTATTTCAATAGGCAGATCTTCGGGATCATATACCGTTAGCAGGGGAACACGGGGTTTGTAAGCCAGCTTCCGCGTAATACTGCGGCCGGTTACAAGGTCGAGCAAACTGCGGTGGTGCGGTACCGTAACCAGCAGATCAACCGGGTGCGTAGCCAGATACTCGTCGATGCCTCTTTCCACTTCATTGTTGCGGATAGAAAATGCGTCCGTGTTGATCGTATCAAAATAGGCGGCAAACTGCTGGCTCTTTTCTGAAACAGACGAGTTGTCGTGCTCCGGTCCGTTAATAGTCAGGAACGTCAGATTGGCACCTTTCATGGTGAGTAGTTCCTTCAACGGCCGTAAGGAGCGCAGGTGGTTGACCGAATGATAATCCGTTGCCAGAACCACCCGCTGAACAGGCCGGCTGGGTACCGTTTCCGGCACGACCAATACACTGGTTTTAACGGTGCGTATGATGCTGGTAGCCACACTACCGAAATACTCATTGTTTCCTCTGCCGGTGGCTCCTAACACTACGTAGTCGAAGTGTTCCTTCGACAGTATCCACTCAACCGCGTCGACGGTTGTGTTGGGATAGGTCCGGGTCAGATACCTGTGGTGATCTGGCACTGGCTGGGTGGTTATTTCACTCAGCAAGCTGTTCAACTGTTGCCGAACCTGCTTTTCCGCTTCCTGATGAAACGTTGTATCACCAAAAGACCCGCTGGTATCGACAGTATAAGAGTGCAGCAGATGAAACTCCGAGGCCGCATCGCTAAACAAAGTCTGAGCGAAGAGAATGGCCTTTTTAGAGGCTTTGCTGAAGTCGGTTAATAATAGTATCTTTTTCATGGCTAGGTATTAGACCGCCAGTATGTGTTTTTGTTTAATAGTAGAACATTTAATTTTTGTTTTATGGCCTTGTCCGGGCAGTAGCCGTCCGGCTCCAACCCCAGCCTGAGGTGTTTATCCGTTATACAGCCGGTCGTAATACTCGGCCGCCATTCGGTCGGAGTCGAAGTAAGGCACAACATCATCCAGGCTATTCTTCATGACCGAAAGCCACTGTGCCGGCTGCTGGTAATACATCGGGATAACCACCTGCTCCAGCAAATCATACAACTGACCGGCATCGGCCTGATCCTGTTCAAAGGTTGACAACTGGCTATCGACCGGCGGAATGACAAACCCGTTGACCTTGTCCCGGATAAATTCAGGAATCCAGCCGTCGAGGGTCGAGACATTGATGGCTCCGTTCATGGCGGCCGTCATTCCGCTGGTGCCGGAGGCTTCGCGGGTGACGCGGGGGGTATTCAGCCAGACATCGGCTCCCTGTTTCAGGATCTTCGAAAGACGCAGTTCATAGCCGGTCAGAATGGCGCAGTTGGGGTAGTGCTTGCTGAGATCGACAATCCGGTCGAAAATACCGATGCCCTGGTAGTCGGCCGGGTAGGGTTTGCCCGCCCAGATAAACTGAACCGGAAAGGCGGAGTTGGCGATCAAACGGTGAAAGCGTTCGAGGTCGTGTAACAGTAAGTCGGCACGTTTGTATCCGGCAAACCGGCGAGCCCAGACGATGGTCAGCACCTCTGGTTTGTATAGCTTACCGGTTTGGTCGGCTATCTCCTCCAGCAGCGGGTGTTTCAGGTGTTTTTTCCGGTGGGTGATTGCTTCGTCATCCTGGTTGCGGAGGTGTTCGTATAAGCGCGCATCCGCCCAATAGTGTTCATTCTGGGCGTTGGTGATGCTGACAATCGGCTCAAGCTGCGGCCGGTTGCTGTACATCTGCCGGAGCGTCCGGGTATGCATTCTGGACACACCATTAGAGACTTTGGCCAGTTGCAGAGCTGCCAGGGTATGATCGAGTATGTCTCCTTCGGGCTGAAAGTACCGTCTTACTTCGTCTGTAGGTACCTGGCCAAAAAAGCTCAGTCGCTCCAGAAACCGCATATCGGTTTTCTGATTGCCGCCGGCTTCGGGCGTGTGGTTGGTAAACACCAGGTGTTCCTGCACTTTCTGCCAGTCCTGCCATTTCTCGTACAGGGCAAACACCAGTGGCAGCGCATGGGATTCGTTGAGGTGGTAGATATCCGGTATCATCCCCAATTCATCCAGTAACCTCACCCCCCCGATACCGAGCAGAATACTCTGGGCGATGCGGGTTTCCGGGTTTGGGTCATATAGTTTATGGGTAATGGTCTGCGCCAGGTAATCGTTTTCGGGCAGGTCGGTACTCAGCAGAAACATGGGTACGGTGCCAAAATGATGCGGAGGCAGGTAGTATGCTGTGACGGTAACGGTCGAGTGATTAACCCGTATCTTAAATTTTATATTGGTAGACTCCAGAAACCCATGCACCTTTTCGACAAACGATACGCCCATTCGCTGGTCGGGCTGCCGCACCTGATCATAATAGCCGTATTTCCAGAGAATACCTACACCCACCAGGTTTTGCAGCAGTTGGGCGGCACTGCGCATGTGCGAACCGGCGAGGTAGCCAAGCCCACCGGCGTAGATCTTGAGCGGCTGGTGAATGGCGTATTCCATTGAGAAATAGGCGACGCTTCGGGTGTATTTGGGGTCGAACGTGTAAGGGTGTGCAAACGAAGTGGACACGATGGTGAATAGTTAGCGGAGTTAACGTCTTGTTTATTGCTGCGCGAAGATACGACGCTAAAAACCTCTTAAGGCTATGATAAAGTTTACATATAAAGCTGATTGAGGTCATAAAAACGGCTCTCCATTTGTACGGAGAGCCGTTTCATACCCAGTAAACCAATTAACCATTGAACCAATACTACTTCCCATGTTGGCTTTTATAATGCTCCGTCAGCAGGTCATCGCCGAAGTCTTTGGTCAGGTCGCGCACCACGGAGTGGATGTGGTTGGCCTGGTTCTGGCTGTTGTCGTATTCGATCAGCAGGGTAGGACCGTGAATGCGGTAATACTGGCCCTTGCCGGGGCCAAAGCCGGGCTGCCGGTCACCCATCCAGGCAAACATCAGTTTATCAAGCCCGGCCTGTTTTAGCCGGTCCAGCTGCTGATCGGCCAGCGTGACATGGAAATTGCCGAGATAGGTGTTCAGCAGGTCCAGAAACAGCTTCTGCTGAGGGCTGGTCATGTCGGCATACGCCAGTCCCTCCTGTTTGTCGAGTGAGGCTTTTCGCTTGTTACTCGTGACGATGTCGTTGGGGCAGGTTTCCGAGATAACGGCTTTCTTCAGCTGGTCTTCCGTAAGGGAGTTCAGCAGGGCATAGCCCAGCGCCGTTTCCTGCTTCAGAATCTGCTTGCCTTTTTGCGGTCCCTCAATGCGCACCTCACCGGGATTGCTGCCCATGAAGGCCGGCGTCATATCGATGATCTTGTTGGTCAGCGACGAAAAGTGCAGCGACAGGTGGTGCCCTTCGATCCGCCAGCCCCAGGGCTCCTTCTCCGAGGGCTCGCCAAAAACGGTAAACGAAAAGTTTTCGGGATCGCGGTAGGTATCGTTGGCCGGCCGTTTCTCGACAATGCGCAAGACATTTTCCAGATCAATAATGGCCGTAGCCTTGGTGTAACCCTGCTCACTCAGCGCGGTTTTCAGCAGGGCCATAGCTGCCTGCCGCTGCTTGTCGTTCATCTGCTTCAGCGGCAGGCCTTTGCGCTCGCGGGGCACAAAATGCCAGTTAAATCGCTCGTCGCTATCGAAGGGGAAGATAGCCTGTTTCCGTTGTTCGGCATCCAGCGCATTGAGGAAGGTTCGCACAGCCGAGGCCATGGCTTTGCTGACCGGCTCTTTTTTGGGGGGCGTAAACGCCAGCAGCCCCAGGGCCATCAGGGTTACTAAAGCTTTCATGGTAAGGGTTTTGGTTAGGAGGGAAAAGGTACAAAACCTACCACGGATTTGCAATTCATGCGCACCACGGATTAGCAAATAGGCGTGTTTGGGAACCTCTACAGGCTAACCTGGTTGCGAATACACTTCAATATTCCTTGGCTGGCACATTATCTGGATTAAAACTACGTATTAATAACTTCCGCCTTGGCGCGGACAAACATAAAGATGCCGTAGCAAAGCAACCCGATGGCTACGGCTCCCAGCAGAAACGAGCCATAGCTGGAGTTCTCCAGAAACGCAAAGGCGCTGCTGCTGCCACCCGCTTCCTGTGCATTGGCGTTGATGGCCGCCTTCATGAACAGGAAGCCAATGATACCCCACACAATTCCGCGGGCAGTATACCCCACTTTACCCGTCTGAATGAGCAGATGTTGCTTATCCGTCGGTAATCGGGACGACTGAATTTTTTTCAGGTATTTGCCCGAATAAGCCCGGTAAATCTGGTAAATCCCAATGCCGATGATACCCAGCGCGACGGCCCCCGCCAGCCACTGACCAAACGGCTGCTCAAGGAGTTTACGAGCCAGTGTCTGGCGGGAGTTACCACCTCCCGAACCGGAAGAACTTCCCAGAACCATCTTAACAGCGTAAAAAGCCAGTGTCCCATAAACTAAGCCGCTGAAGGCGTATCCGATCCGCCGGGCAATGCCTTTCGCGTCGGTTCCTTTTCGTTCAGTATCCATAAAGGCCTGCGTCAGCCGCCAAAGGGCGTAACAAATCAGCCCAACAGCCACCAGGGCCAGCAGCACCTGACCGAATGGTTGCTCCAGAATAAACTGGAATATACCCTGTTTATTTAGATTTTGCTCTGAGTTTCCGCCAAGTTCAAAGGCGGCCATGAAGGCCAGAATACCTACCAGACAGTATACAATACCTTTGGCCGTCAGGCCAAATCGGGCGAAGCGCTGTACCCACTCGGGTCGCGGAGATGTTATATTGGAAGAAATAGCTGAAAAATCCATCGTCTAAATCATTAATGTCTGTTGTTATTCCGTGGAATCTCCACACTAACAAAAGAATAGATTTAGGCGATAAATGTTTAATTGTCTTATCTGAAGGTTTTCTGCTGACAATCAGGTTGTAAAGAAAAACTGTGCCCGCTCAGGCACTTGGTTGAACCGCCAGTTTCCGGCTGATTGCTTCCCCAATTTGCATCAGCGTGTTCGTTTCTTCCTCGGTAAAATCGTAGGGTACCGGTTTAGCGATTCCCAGGGTACCGTATAACTCTCCGTCCAGCATCAGCGGGGCCGTCATGGAACCCTCTACCTTCGTATCCCGGGCTGAGGGACGGGCTACGCCCGATTCATCCGTTTGCAGGTTGCATATCTGCACTGGCTGCCGGCGTTCGGCGGCTACCCCCGCCATGCCTTTGCCGACGGGTATAACCGTCATTTTGGGCAGCAGAAACTCAGGGATACCCTGCTGGGCTTTCAGGTGCAGCAGATTGGTGTCGGGGTCGAGCGTATGTATGGTACCCGTAGTGCAGTCGAAGGCGGTCAGGATTTTGCTCAGGAGTTGGTTCCACTCGATTGCTTCGGGCTGACTCTCTAAAAAGTTAAAAACAGGGGCGGTATCTATAGTCATGTTGTAGTCGTCAAGTTTGTGGCAAATAACGCCGACTCTGCCGACCTAGTCAAGCAAAACTGAGCAAGATCAGCTCCTAGAGGTTTTAAAACGTGACTTTACTGACTTACCAAAGAAGGTCCGCTGGGCAGAATAGCCTTGCGGGCTTTTTGCGCCTGCAACACATGACGGACCTCATGGGCGATGAGAAACCGGAAGGCATCACCCAATGGCAGACTGATCCAGCGGGCAATGGAGATGGGTATCTTCAACCGGCCTATATTAACTGACTGCGCCTGCTGCAACAGGTGGATCAATTGATGCTGCTGTCGAAGAAACTTGGTGAGTACTGCCTTGGCGTCCAGTTGGGGTTTGGGCTGGTGGTTTTTGAATGCCTTGGCTTTGTAGCCGATGGAGCCGTCAGCTTTGGGAAGCATGGCATTGGTGAAATAGTCGCCCAGCCAGCTGCTGCGGAAGGTATCGGTTGGGGGCAACTGACGCGCTTCACCCTGCCGGATAGCCTGCTCCATTAAAGGCAGGTAGTAGTGCCCGTAGCTGTTCAGGTGTTCCAGGCACTGAGCGATGCTCCACTGCCCGATTGCGGGAGCCTGTAACAACTGGTGAGTTGGTAATACACTAAGCTCCTCTACAATTTGAATAAGCTGTTCTACCTCCTGTTGCTGTTGCCGAAGCAAACTCCCGCTGTTAAAGTTTGTCATACCTGAGTGTTTTGTAACATAAAACTACCGAAGGCTATCCGAAAAAATCTTGGTGCAGACCAAGATTTTACCCCCGCTCACAATTTTACCGACGCCATTAGTTTACTGAATGTTGTGGGGTCCAGCCCAAGGTAGGAGGCCAGGTATTTGTGAGGAATCAATTGCAGTACATGCGGGCTGCGGGTCAGCAACACCCGGAATTTCTCTTCGGCAGAATAGGTGGCAATCTCAATATACCGGTCCATCAAACCCGACATAGCCTGGGCCGTGGCCAGGTGAGCCCATCGGCTGATCGCTGGGTGTTTGTCAATCAGCTGGGCAAAATCCGAATACGTCATCCGGAGGAATCGGCTGGCGGTGAGGGTTTCGAGGTAATAGCGCGACGGACGCTGGAGCTGAAACGAATCGGCGATGCCGGAAAAGGAGCCGGTATACGAAAAGATTAACGTTACCTCTTTGTGTCCTTCGCCCAGGTAGTAGGCCCGCTGCACACCCTCCAGTACAAAGTAGAGGTACCGCTCAACCTCGCCGGCTGCGGTTATCACCGTCCTGCGCTTGTAGTTTACCGGGTGCCAGCAGGCAGCAAAGGCTTGCCACTCGTCGTCCGGCAGCGGATACGTTTTAAAAACCAGTTTTTGTAATGCTTCCTGTTCCACCCCGCCGTTCGTGTAAATCAATAGCTAAAACTAATGATTCAGCGTAAACTTGTACCTTTAGGAGGCTGAGAAACACTGTAAATTGCCACTATTGCTCCTGCTACTGTGAAACGCATCGTAAAAATGACCCTTCTCATTCTGATTTCCGCTATTCTGCTTATGGTTCTTGTAGGCTATTCCTTCATCCAACTGGCACCTCAGGTAGGCAGCAATCCCGCCGATGATCGGCTGAAGCGTATTGAAGCCTCCCCCAACTACCGCGACGGTAAGTTTCAGAATCTGGTGGAGACCACCATGGACATTCCCGGTAGCAAGATGCTGAGCGTGATGTGGCGGTTTCTGCGCGGAGGAGAGGATACCGAACCCGCCCAAACCCTGAAAACCGTACGGTTTGATGCGAAGCGGTTTGCGGCCCTGGGACCGGATGAAGTAGCGGTCTGCTGGTTTGGCCATTCGTCGCTGCTGATCCGGATGCACGGCAAAACCTTTCTGACCGACCCGGTATTGGTGGGCGAGCGGGCATCACTGGTTTCGTTTATAGGACCCAAACGCTTCAACTACGACCACAACATCCAGGTAGACGAATTGCCGCCGATTGATGCCGTAATTCTGTCGCACGACCACTACGACCACCTCGATTACCAGACCATGCTCCAGTTAAAAGACAAAGTCAACCGGTTTTATGTGCCGCTGGGCGTGGGCGCTCACCTCATCAAGTGGGGTATTCCGCACAGCGCTATTACGGAGCTGGATTGGTGGAACTCGGTGACCTTCGATGAAAACATCACCTTAGTCTGCACCCCCGCCCGGCACTTCTCGGGCCGGGCGCTCACCAACCGCAACACCACGCTCTGGGCCTCGTGGGTTTTGAAAGGGAAGGAAAAGCGGGTGTACTACGGAGCTGACTCCGGCTACTACCATGGCTTCGGGCAGATCGGCGAAAAATACGGTCCGTTTGACTTGGCCCTGCTGGAGTGCGGAGCCTATAACGAAGACTGGGCCAATATTCACATGATGCCGGAAGAAACCGCCCAGGCCGCCGTGGATGTAAAAGCTACCGTAATGATGCCCATTCATTGGGGCAAGTTCAATCTGGCGCTGCATACCTGGCGCGACCCCATCCGGCGCGTAACCAAAAAAGGCCAGGAACTCGGCCTGACGCTCACGACTCCCCGGATCGGTGAAATGGTGGTGCTGGGGCAGGCGCTGCCGCAGGCGCGCTGGTGGGAGGAGTATCCGTGAACACAAACCGTTTGGTAAATACTGCCAATGGTTTGTGACGGGCCAATTGGGAATAATCAGGGGTCATTTCTCAGGGAAGAAATGACCCCTGATTTCCCGCTATGCTTTTGCCCGGATAGACAGCAGGCTCTGCAACGCAACCGATGCCATCACGAAAAACAAGCCAAGATAAAACGATGCATTCACGGTCTTGCTCTCGCCAAAGAACAGAAACGCCATTATAATGGCATAGATCGGCTCCAGATTAAAGCTCAGGTTGACGGTAAAGGCTGGGATTCGCTTCAAGGATTCCGCAAATAAAACGTATAAGCCAACCGTACAAAACAAGGACAAAAGCAGCAGGTACACCAGATCTTTTAAGCCGGGAAGAAGGCTGGTAGCGGGGAATATATACAGATAGGCAGGCAGTAAAACGCCCAGGCCAACCGTTCCGCCGATCATCTGATAATAGTTAATCACCTTGCTGTCGTACCGTTGCACTAGTCGCTCGTTATAGAGCGTGTAAAGAGCCGCAAAAGCAGATGAGATAGTCCCCAGCGCAATGCCTACCTGATAGGTGGCGTCAAAATGGAAAATCAAGCCAATGCCAAACAAGGTAAGCAAACTCAGTAACAGCTCCGAAGCAACGAATTTTTTCTTAATAAATCCGCTGAAAATGGCGGTGAAAAAGCTGGTCAGGCAATAACACACAACCCCAATGGAGATGTTGGCGTACTTGATGCTGGCATAAAAAAACAACCAGTGGATTGTGATAAAAAGGCCAACTTTGGCGACATCAACCTTTTCCTGGCGATCGATTAACGTATTTACGTTGACAAGCTTCAGGATAAAGAACAGCCAAACAGCCGAGAAGAAGACACGATACCAGACCAGCAGCCCTTCATTCAGAGAGATCAGCTTACCGAATACGCCGGTAAAGCCGGCAAGTATTACCGCAATATGTAATACCAGATATGATTTTTTCATGAAATGTATTCTAACCTGTACGGAACATTAAATGAACAATGAGGTAAATGTTGACGCATGAAAACCCGCCCCAATGGAGTTGGGGCGGGTTTTCATGCGTCAACACGTTATCGACAATTTAAAGGCCCGGAGGGGAGATACAACTCGTGTGATTCATGAAAAACTTTGTACAAAGGTAATAAAAATCAGTTTATGCCTATTTAATTCCAGCCGCCACCCAGCGCCCGGTAAATATTGACCACAGCATTGAGCTGCTGCATCTTGGTCTCAATCAGGTCAAACCGGGATTCCTGTGCATCGCGCTGGGTCAGCAGAACTTCCATATAATCGGCCCGGGCCGAGTTGAACAGGCTATTCGAAATCGTGATGGACTGGGTAAGCGCCTGCACCTCTTTCGCCTTTACGTCATAACTCTTCGCCAGATTATTGATCTTCGCCAGCTGATTGGCCACCTCCATGTACGCGTTCAGAATGGTCCGTTCGTAATTATAAACGGCCTGAATCTGCCGGGCATTGGCACTGTAGTAAGTGGCGATAATCGCGTTTTTGTTGATCAGCGGTCCTGCCAGATCGCCTGCTAATCCAAAAATTAATGACTCCGGGGTTTTCAGCAAATAGGCCGGATTGAAAGCCATATAACCCAGATTAGCCGAAATGCCCAATGACGGATAAAACCGGGCTTTGGCTACTTTGACATCCAGCCTGGCGGCTTCCAGTTCCTGTTCGGCCTGCCGGATATCGGGACGATTAGCCAGCAGTTGCGACGGAAGACCCACATACATGGTAGCCGGCACCAGGTCATTGAAGTTTTGCGAGTTCCGGGCAACCGGCTGTGGGTAGCGACCTGTCAGGAAGTTGATCCGGTTCTCCGTCTCGACAATCCGCTGCTGAATGCCATACTGCAAATTCTGGGTGTTCAGCACCTGGGCTTCAAACCGGCGTACGGCCAGTTCGGTTACGCGGGTGGCCTCTTTTTGGATACGGACAATTCGCAGCGCATTAGTCTGAATCTCGATGTTCTGCCGGACAATCTCCAGTTCATTATCCAGCGCCAGTAATTCATAATACGAATTGGCGATCTCGGAAATCAGATTCGTCACCGTGAAGTTTCGGCCTTCCACGCTGGCCAGGTACCGGTTCACGGCTGCCTTCTTGGCATTGCGGAGCTTATGCCAGATGTCTATTTCCCAGGTAGCGTAAGCTCCCCCGTAGAGGTTAGGCAGCGGATCGGGCGTACTTTTGCCGGGTTTGATTTCGGTGGCTTCCACGGTAGCACCCGGCAGCGTATAGCGGCCAACTTTATCGACACCGGCGCCCCCTCTCAGTCCGACAAAAGGCTGGTATTCCCCTTGTCGGGTTCTGACTTCGTTGCGGGCGATCTCTAGTTCCTGCGTCGTGATGTTCAGCTCCTGGTTGTTTTTCAGGGCTGTATCAATCAGCGCAACCAGGGTGGGGTCGGTAAAGAAGCTGCGCCAACTGATTTTTGCCGTGTTCGTCGAATCCTGCGCGTTGTTGAAATAAGCAGGCAATGTCCTGTTCTCTGTTCTGGTAAGTAAAGCAGGCGTTTTACAGGCTGCAAAGGCAAATGACAGGCAGGCTATCGGTACGCCGACGCGGTCCAACCATCTATGTATGCGTTTATTGAACATGATTCGTACTTTCTTCAGTTACAGGAAACGTGTCTAATTGATGAACCAGGCTTTCGGTCAGCGGATCATCTTCTTCCCCCCTGATCATCTTCCGGCCATCGGCCAGATGGCCAAATATGTAGTATAAACCAGGGATGATGATGACTCCGAAAATGGTGCCGAACAACATCCCACCCAGCGCAGACGCACCAATGGTTCTGTTACCAATAGCGCCTGCCCCCGTAGCAATAATTAAGGGTATCAAACCGGCAACAAAAGCGAAGGAGGTCATCAGGATAGGGCGGAAACGGACCCTGGCTCCTTCAATGGCTGCGTTCAGGATCGTTTCGCCCTGTTGGCGCTTCTGAACGGCAAACTCAACGATCAGGACGGCGTTTTTACCTAGCAGACCCACCAGCATGATAAGGCCGATCTGAGCATAAATGTTGTTTTCCAGCCCCATCAGCTTCAGCAGCAAAAACGAACCAAATACCCCAGCCGGCAGCGAAAACACCACCGCCAGCGGAATGATGAAGCTTTCGTACTGCGCGGCAAGCACAAAGTAGACAAAGGCCAGGACAATCAGGAACACATACAGCGCTTCATTTCCCCGGATCGACTCGTCATAGGAAAGGCCTTCAAAAGCAATGTCGTACCCCCTTGGTAATGTCTTGGCGGCAACCTCCCGGATGGCGTGTATGGCATCGGCGGTGGTATAACCCTTGGCCGGAAGGCCCTGAATGGCGGATGAGTTATACAAATTGAACCGGGTAATTTCATTGGGCCCCTGGCCTTTTTTCAGCCGCATGAAGGCTGAGTAGGGTACCATTTCGCCATGATCATTCTTGACAAACAGCTTTAACAGATCGGAAGGAAGCCGTCTGAAGCTGGGGTAAGATTGTACGTACACTTTGAAAAACTGATTGAACTTAATGAAGCCCTGTTCGTAGGTGCTGCCAATCAGGATATTCAGGTTTTCCATGGCACTCCCGATGGATACGCCTTTTTGCATCGCCAGATTATTGTCGATCTCCAGTTCGTATTGCGGATAATTGGCTGCAAAAAAGGTAAACAGGCCGGTGAGTTCTTTGCGCTTGCCCAGATTATCCATGAACTCTTTATTGATTTTATCGAATTCGCGATAGTCTGTATCCGTCGTTTTGTCCAGCAAACGCATGGAAAAACCGCCTGAGGTACCAAATCCCGGAATGGCGGGTGGTTCAAAGAACTCAACAATGGCTCCCAGACCTTTCGATTTCTCCTCCAGTTCCTCCATAATCTCCTTCACGTTCTGGTGACGATCCGACCAGGGTTTCAGGTTGATCAGGCAGGTACCGGCGTTGGAACCCCGGCCTTCGGTCATGATCTCGTAACCGGCCAGCGACGATACCGATTCTACCCCTTCGATGTCTTCACAGATTTTCTGGAGCCGTTGCGACACCTCGTTGGTTTTCTCCAGGGTAGAGCCCGGAGGGGTCTGGATAATGGCGTAAATCGTGCCCTGGTCTTCGTTCGGAATGAAACCGGCCGGCAGAATGGTATTTTCGTAGAATATGCCCGCACAAAAGGCTAGCAATACGCCGAACGTTACGACTCTCCGGTTGACGATCAGTTTCAACAGGCTCACGTACCGGCCGGTCAGTTTATCAAACGACCGGTTGAAACTGTCGAGCGCTCTGGTCAGCAGGTTCTTCTTCTTGGGATGACTATTGTGATTTTTCAACAGCATGGCACACAACACGGGCGTCAGCGTCAGCGCGATCAGCGCCGAAATCACGATTGAACTGGCCATGGTAATGGAGAACTGCCGGTAAAAGGTCCCAACCGGGCCCGACATAAAGGATATGGGCAGGAATACCGACACCATTACCATGGTAATGGCGATAATGGCGCCACTGATTTCCCCAAGCACTTTTTTAACCGCACCATAAGGCGTCAGATGCGGCTCTTCTTCCATCTTGGCGTGTACGGCCTCGACCACCACAATGGCATCATCCACCACAATACCAATCGCCAGCACCAGGGCAAAGAGCGTTACCAGGTTGATGGAAAGCCCGAAGAATTGAATCACAAAAAACGCACCGATCAGCGATACCGGCACCGCCAGGATCGGGATCAGGGTAGAACGCCAGTCGCCCAGGAAGATGAACACCACAAAGGCGACCAGGAGAAAGGCATCGCGCAGGGTATGAATGACCTGCTCGATCGACGCATCCAGAAACTGGGAGACATCATAGCTGATTTTATAGTCCATACCCGGCGGAAAGGAAGCTTTCATTTCCGCAAGCTTTTCTTTTACCTCGGCAATCACATCACTGGCATTACTGCCGTAGTTCTGCTTCAACACAATGGCGGCCGACGCGTGGCCGTCCAGGTTTGAATAGATGTCAAAGAATTCACTGCCCAGTTCTACTGTGGCAATATCCTTCAGGTGAATGCTTTCGCCTGCTGCATTGGCCCGGATAATAATACTTTCATACTCTTCCGGCTTGTTATACCGGCCTTTGTAGGTGAGCACATATTCCAACGACTGGGCCGCTATACCGGAGCTTTGGCCGATCCGGCCGGGTCGGCCAATGATGCTCTGTTCGCCTAATGCTTTCATGACCTCCTCGACGGAGATGTTATAGGCCCGCATGCGGTCGGGGTTCAGCCAGACGCGCATCGCATACCGGCGGCTCCCCAATATCTGCGCTCTGGCTACCCCCCGGGTCCGCTGGATCTCGGGGATCATCTTCACGGTAGCGTAGTTGAACAGGAATTTCTCGTCTATGCTCTTCGTCTTGGAGTAGAGGTTAACGTACATCAGCATACTTGGCTGGATGGGCGTAATAATGACCCCTTCCCGCTGAACCAGTTCCGGCAGCAGCGGCATCACCTGGTCTACCCTGGTTTTTACCCGGATAACGGCATCGTTGGGGTCCGTACCCGGCTCAAAAATAATCCGCAGGGTAGCCTCGCCCGCGCTGGTAGCATCGGTCGCTATATACCGCATATCCTGAACCCCGTTGATGGCCTGTTCCAGCGTAATCAGCGTAGATTTGACCAGGACATCGGCACTGGAGCCGGGGTAGGCAATAAAGATATTGACGGTGGTGGGGGCAATATCCGGGAATTGAGAAATTGGCAATTTCTTGATGGCCAGTATCCCAATAAAGACGATCATGACTGATATGACAATGGCAAATACCGGTCGGCGTATGAATTTACTAAACATATTTTCTAGGCTTCTGCTGGCTGATTTTCTGGAAAGAGGCTTACTCGGCGTATAAGTCCAACTGATTGATGACCGAATCAGGCTGCAGGAATTTGTACTGTATCTTCTGATTTTCCCGTACCTGCCGTAAGCCTTCCAGCAGGATCTTATCCCCTTTGTTCAGCCCCGCTTTAACGACGAAAATGTGGGGTAACTCGGCGGCTATGGTGATGTCCCTCGACCGGATCATGTTGTCTTTATCCACCACATATACATACTTCTTTTCCAGCACTTCGAAGGTGGCTTTCTGCGGAATGATCAGCGCATTCTTCAGCGGTACCGTCATCTGGATGCTACCTGTTTCTCCGTGTCGTAACAGCCTTTTAGGATTAGGGAAGGTGGCCCGGAACGCAATATTTCCGGTTTCATTGTTAAAGTCAGCTTCAATGGTTTCAACTACGCCGGGATACTCGAACAGCTTATTGTTGGCCATGAGCAGATTAACTTTTGTCTGTCCGTTGGTTGCCTTATAATCAAGGTATTCTGCTTCCGGAACGTTGTAATAAACCCACATTTTGCTGTTGTCAGATAACGTGGTCAGCAAATCACCTTCATCGACAAGGCTCCCCAGCCGTACCTGGAAGTGGTCCATAATACCGGAGAACGGGGCTCTGATCTGGGTAAATTGCAGATGAGTCTGGGCCAGGGTCAATTCTGCTTTGGCCTTATCTAATTTGGCCTTGGCCAAGGCCAGCTCATTACGGGAGACGACATTGCTGTCGGCCAGCTTTTTGGTGTTCTGGTACTCAATACCCACGAAATTAACTTCGGCTTCCGCCTTTTGGCGTTCGGCCTGGTAGAGCATGGGCATGATCTGAAACATAAGCTGCCCTTTTGGTACGAACTGGCCTTCGTCCACATAAATCTTCTGCAGATAGCCTTTCTCGAGCGCTCTGAGTTCAATATGCTGTATTGAATGGATCTGACAGACGTAGTCTTTAATAACCGTTGTGTCCTTTTGCAAGGGGCTGGTCACTAGAAACCTGGTTTGTTCTTCCTTCGGTTCTTCTTCTTTATTAGCAAAGCTTGAACAGCCCCAGATGGCACACAAGCTGATGAACATGAGGACTTGTTTCATGTATTTTTTATAATTCAGGGGATTTTTGACGATTTTAAAAGACAGATATGTGAAAATGCCTGAGAGGCTAGAAAGCGGTTTGTGTTTTTACGAAGGCTATGGTGCCGCAGAGTGCTGAACGGCAACAGCCTTGCCCGGAGGTGCGTTAGGTGCCTGCTCCAGCCGGCGAAGCAGGCTGTCTTTCTGTTCGTTGGCCCGTATGCATTCTGAAAGCTGCTGTTGGTAGGCCGCAGGGTTCAACAGGTTAGCCGTGTTATATAACTCGTATTCATTGAGGCTTCGCTGACGGCTCTGCCTGTATAGCAAATAGCCGTTGAACATGAGCGAAAGCGCTAATGCGAGCCCAAACCCGTAGAGTAAAATAGAGGGAAAAGTCCGACGCTGCATACCTTGTATCTTCTGTGACTGATACAAAGCACGCCTGACAATATTAGAACGGTGTGAGAGTGAAATTAGAAAACATTAGAAGGGTTACTCCTGGTTTGGCAAACGAATGGTAACCGAGGTGCCCTGGTTCACGGCGGAGTTGATCTGGAGCGTGCCCTGGTGCAGATCGATTATTTTCTGCGTGACGGCCAGACCTATGCCATAGCCAGGGACCCCCTCTACGTTTTTTCCCCGGAAAAGCGGATCAAGGATTTGGGCCGCATCGGTTTCGTCAATACCCCGCCCCCGGTCAGTTACGGTTATTATAATTTGGTCTTCCCTAACCTGCAGTTGTATAGAAACCGCATCGCTGGAATATTTGCAGGCATTATCCAGCACGTTCAAAAAGGCCGTGGTCAGCAGCGTTGCGTTGCCTTTCACCGTAAACGATTCTTCTTCACCTGCCATAAACTGAAGGGGCAGGTTCCGGCCCGGATACCTGGCCTGGACCTGCTCAATGGCCGTGAGCAGGCAATCATCTACCTGAACGGCCGTTAGTGCCACCGTACCGTCGGTTACTTTGGCCAAACCCAGCAGCCCATTCGTCAGAGCAATCACTTTTTTGAGTTCGTCAACGGCTACTTCCATGCTTTCGCGCCAATCGATTGGATTCTTGTCGTACCGCAGGGATGTCTCCAGCGTCCCCAGGGTATTGGTGAGCGGGGTGCGCAGTTCGTGGGAAGCGTGAGAAACAAAGCTGCGTTGGGAAACAAAGGCATCTTCCAGCCGAAAAAGCATCCGGTTGAAGGTGATGGCGAGTTGGGCAATTTCATCCTGGCGATTGCCTTCGTTCACCCGCTTGTGCAGATCCTGAGCGGTGATCTGCTCCACTTCCTCTACGATCTGGGAAATGGGATTCAGCACCCGGCCGGAGAAATACCAACCGGCCACCATCGTCAACGCAAAACCCAGCAGATTAGCCAGCAGCAGAATTTGTTGCAGTGTTCCCAGTTTAGCTAATCCGATCCGGTCGTAGCCCGAGACAAAAATGTAAAACAGCTGGTTTCGATCCTGATAAGGTATAACAATGGATTCGAGATGACCACTGTTGAATTCAAACAGGGAATTGGTCGCCAGCAGGGGTATCTTTTCTTTATAATACTCTGATTCCTTTAAGTTGCGGTTGGTAAACACCAGATTGTGTTGGTTGTCGAAAATACTGATTTGCTCCTCTACGATGGTGAGCAGGTCGGTGCGCACCATGTTTTTAAAGAAGTTGTCATGCAGATGCCGCCGGGAAATCAGTACTCGTCCAGCCACACGGGCTTTTGACTCCAACCGGCTGTAAAATTCCTCCTGCCGGTAGAGCGAATAGAAGTACCACACCAGCATCGACAGTGTAACCTGGATGGTCGTAGCCAGCAAGGTAAAAATGATTGTCAGGCGATTGCGGATAAGCATGTGTGGCTGGTTAATTGGTTAACTGGTTGAGTGGTTCATTAGATAAGTGGTTAGTTCGAAACAACCAGTTAACCAATCAACCAAATCTATCCTTCCCGTAGCACATATCCCATTCCCACAATGGTATGCAGTAATTTAGGCGAAAAACCTTTATCGATTTTCTTGCGGAGGTAGCTGATATATACGTCAATTATGTTGGTGTTGCTATCGAAATTCAGGCTCCAGACCCGTTCGCTGATGTCTACCCGCGAGATGATTTTTCCTTTGTTGAGCATCAGGTATTCCATCAGGGAGTATTCGCGGGTGGTCAGGTCGATGCGTTTACCCGCCCTGGTCACGGTTTTGGTGTCCAGGTTCAGTTCCAGATCGGCCAGACGGAGTATCTGCTTCTGTTTGGGACCGTGCCGGCGGGTCAGGGCCCGGAGCCGCAAAAGCAATTCCTGAAACTCAAAGGGTTTGGCCAGGTAATCGTCTGCGCCGGCGTTGAAGCCATCCGCCTTGTCAGCCAGACTATCCAGCGCGGTTAGCATCAGCACGGGCACATCTTCATTCTCCGCCCGGATCTGCCGGCACAACTCAAAGCCGTTCATCTGCGGCAGATTGACATCCAGAATGATGATATCATAAACATCTTTGCGAAACAAAGACAGGCCCGTCCGTCCGTCGTAGGCGACGGCAACTTCGTAGCCTTCGGCCGAAATACCTTTGCGGATAAAGGAGACCACCCGCTCTTCGTCTTCAACTAACAGCACTTTCATGAAAACGAAGTTGGGTAAATATTACGTTCGGTGGGCATACAATCAAGCAAATACTATTTTTTGGCTGTGTTTTACCGGGAAGTGTCTGCCAGCCTCCTTTGCGTAACCTTAGCTGCCCTGGCATCGTATATAGAGTAGCGTAGACAGGCCTGTTTGTAGGGCCGGGGTTTAATCTGGCCTGATACACCTCGTCCGGCGCGTCACCTAAAAGGAATACGCCCGAAGTGATTATCGCTTCTAATACCCATCTTTCTCTCCTGTTTTCATAGGGTTTCATCTATTTTTCGATGCGGTAAATTGGGGACAGAGCCACTAGTGGTAGTGCCAAGCCGCTCCAGTGTAGCAGAAAAAAATAATGCTAAAAAAGATAATTATTTTACTATATATTTCCTTCACAGTTAGGCTGTAATGGCAATTGACTGTCTTTTGCTCCCGCCAGGTGTAATATTTATGCAGAACGGTTAACTACTGGTTATGAAAACACTATTCTGTGATAACTCGCCCCCTGTCCTTACTAATGCTGCGGGACATTAAAATTTCTACCTATCATCTCTAAATCCTAAAAACATGGCAATTTTTACCTGTATGCAACTCCTGTCCGGGTGGCAACGGATTCAGCATGGACCACTATTTCACAGCAGGAGACTTTGTGCTGTGATGTTTTCAGTCGTCCTTGTCTTGTTCTCTTTACTTGAAGCGCAGGCGCAATGTGACCTTACCCTGACTCCGGTCAACATACACACAGCGACCTGCGGGGCCAATGATGGTAGCTTCAACGTACAGGTAGGCGGTATTACTGCACCTTATCAGTATACCTTAGTCAAGGACGTCAATGGCAGCCCGGTGGTGCAGGAGAACGGCACGCTCATTGCCGGCACGCCCACATTTGTCTTCCTGACGGGGGGGACCTATCAGGTGTTCATCGCCAAAGGGGGTACCTGCTCGGGGAGTGTGACCGTGGAGTTGCCTCAGCAGCAACTTACTATGACCCCTGCTAACCTCAAGCAGCCCACCTGCGGGGCCAATGATGGTAGCTTCAACGTACAGGTAGGCGGTATTACTGCACCTTATCAGTATACCTTAGTCAAGGACGTCAATGGCAGCCCGGTGGTGCAGGAGAACGGCACGCTCATTGCCGGCACGCCCACATTTGTCTTCCTGACGGGGGGGACCTATCAGGTGTTCATCGCCAAAGGGGGTACCTGCTCGGGGAGTGTGACTGTAGAGTTGCCTCAGCAGCAACTTACTATGACCCCTGCTAACCTCAAGCAGCCCACCTGCGGGGCCAATGATGGTAGCTTCAACGTACAGGTAGGCGGTATTACTGCACCTTATCAGTATACCTTAGTCAAGGACGTCAATGGCAGCCCGGTGGTGCAGGAGAACGGCACGCTCATTGCCGGCACGCCCACGTTTGTCTTCCTGACGGAGGGTAATTATCAGGTGCTGGTTGCCAAGAGCGGCACCTGTACTGGTACAACCGCAACGGTCTATCTGCGTTGCGAAGCTATCGGTAACGAAGGGTGCAGCCCTGGATACTGGAAAAACAACCCAAATTCATGGGTAACCACCAACTACTCACCGGCGCAGACCGTAGAGAGTGTGTTTGAGGTGCCTGATAACCTCGGCCTTGACAACGCCACCCTACTTGAGGCAGTACAGGGGGGGGGCGGTTCAGGTGTAGTGGGAGCAGCCCAAACCTTGCTCCGCGCAGCCACAACGGCCCTGCTCAACGCTTACCATGGCGATGTGGATTACCCGCTTACCCAGGCACAGATTATTGCGCAGGTGAACGCAGCCCTGAGCAGCGGAAACAGAGACACCATGTTGAAGCTGGCCTCTACTCTGGATAAGTACAATAATCTGGTCTGTCCGCTCGATGCTAAGGGCAAAGGTAAAGATAAGTCGAAGCCGGGTAAGCCGGCCCGAGTAGCTGATGTGTCGGAAGAGGCCATTGAACTGAATCTGAAAGCAATGCCCAACCCCTCTGCCGGTGCATTTACCATCCAGGTAGACGGCGGGTCAGGCGGGCAAATGACCATGCGGGTCACCGATGTGCGGGGGCGCTTGATCGAACAACGGGAGCAACTCCCATCCAATCAGACGTTGACGTTTGGGGATAACTACAGTCCGGGTATTTACCTGTTGGAAGTCCAGCAAAGCAACCAGAGAAAACAGCTCAGACTGCTAAAAGTGAGTAACTGATAATGTCTGGTGACGTTGTTGGATGAATTAGTGATTTGTGGACAGGGACGTCTTAACGGCCCGTAAGTAAACGTAGGGCGCGGTGGCAGCAAAAGGCTGTTACCGCGCCCTACGTTTGAAAGCTAGAACCTGTTAGAAATAGGTGAGAAAAAAAGATAACTTGCCCTCTTCCTTTTTACGGACAACTATTAAATGCAGATCTGCATACGTTTTGCCCTCATACTCACCCTTTGGGCCGGTTTTCCCGGTATATGCCCGCTCATTTGGGCGCGGATTGTCCGCATTGACATTACCAGCCGGCAATCGCCAACGTTCGACGGCAGAGTTTTCGGCCCGGTGGGTGCTTACGAAAAACTACGAGGCCGGGCGTATGGCGAAATTGACCCTAATCATCCGCAAAATGCCCTGATTACCGATATTGTCCTGGCACCCCGAAACGCCAGAGGTATGGTTGAGTATGCTATGGATATTTATATTATGAAGCCCGTTAGGCTGGGCAGTGGCAACCATAAGCTTTTTCTGGAAGTGAATAACCGGGGCGGTAAGCTGTTTGGCGGCTTGAATAACAGCCGGGGCGGCAATGACCCGACCACGGCCGCCGATGCCGGCGAAGGCTTTCTGATGAACCGGGGCTATACCCTGGTCTGGAACGGCTGGGATATATCGGCGGCACCCGTCAACAATAACCTAACCATTACGGTGCCCGTGGCTACCAACCCGGATGGCACACCCATAACCGGGCCCTCGTATGAGTACATCGTGTTTGATAATCAGGGAGTGCAGTCCTACACCCTGGCCTACCCTGCGGCTAGTCTCGATAAGGCCAGGGCTGCCCTGACGGTGCGTAACCGGTTGAACGACACCCCTGTGACCATACCGCCGGATGGCTGGGAGTACGTCAACGAGCGTTCAATTCGTCTGTTGCCGGCGGGTACTCCGTTCCGGCAGAGCGCTATTTACGAATTTACCTACACGGCGAAAGACCCGTTGGTCGCAGGACTGGGGTTAGCCGCCACGCGTGACTTTGTGTCGTTTCTGCGCTACGCTACGGCCGACGATTTTGGGAACCCGAACCCGCTAGCCGGCGATGTGCAGTACACATTTTCGTATACCCTATCCCAACCGGGCCGCTACCTGAATGACTTCCAGACGCTGGGATTCAACGGCGATGAACAGGGCCGCCGGGTAATCGACGGCATGGAAAACTGGTTGGGCGGCAGTAGCTGATTGGCGATTAATTACCGGTTTGCACAGCCGTCGCGCACAGAGCGTAACCGGCAGAATCACTTATACCCCGAAGCTGTTTTCCCCTTCGGGTACCCGGTGCTGACCGACCCGTATACGGGCAAAACGGCCGGACGACTGGCCCGTTGTCAGGCCAGCAACACCTGTCCCAAAGTGTTTGAGATTAACTCAGCCAACGAATACTGGGTGAAAGCGGCCTCGCTGCTGCATACCGATTTGCAGGGCAACGACCTGCCCGACCCCGACAATGTGCGGTTTTTTCTAATCGCCGGCGCTCAGCACGGCACGGGTAACGCCACCAGCCGGGGTATATGTCAGCAGTTGCAGAACCCCACCAATGCCGAACCCGTGCTGCGGGCGCTGTTTGTCGCCCTCGACGATTGGGTGACCCGCGGTATTGACCCCCCTGCCAGTCGGGTACCCCGGCGGTCCGACGGCACCACCGTCATGGCCGTTGCCCAACCCGGCTCCCCAACCGGCATTGTTCCGCAGGCGGCTCTTGGCTGGCCCACCATTCCGGGCGTTACCTATACCGGAACCATCACTACCCGGTACCAGCTCGACTTCGGTCCCCAATTTGACAAAGGAATCCTGACGAATTATCCGCCGAGTTTAATTGGTCGGCCAGTCTACCCTTGTTTTGTGTCAAAAGTAGACCCGGATGGTAACGAACAAGCGGGTATCCGCCTGCCCCCGGTGGCAGCCCCTGTTGCCACCACAACGGGTTGGGCCCTACGCCGGGACGGCTACGGCGAAAACGACGGTTGTGAATCCGCCGGTCAGTACATACCGTTCAGGAAGACGAAAGCCGAACGATTGGCTACCAGGAATACCGGCATCATTGATTCGCGGTTGTCGCTGCAGGAACGCTATAAAACGCACCGGGGCTATGTTAAAGCCGTACGGCAAAGCGCCCGCAACCTAGCCCGCCAGCGCCTGTTGCTCGATGAAGATGTGCAGAAATACATCAAAGAGGCTGAGGCTGGTGATGTGTTGAAGTAGATAGAGATTTGGCAGGTGTAGAAGTGGAGTTAAAATAGTTATTAAGGGAACCTTGTTTCGTTTATTTCGTTTAGTAGATTTGTATAAACAGGTAAACGTATGGAAGCTATTGTTGAAAAACCCACGCTGCAGGAGCAACAAGTAGCCAGTGAATCGCTGGATAGCTTCACAGCGGCCGTTGAAAAACGAAATTCGGACCGGATGACGATTCAGATTCAGGAAAGTGGAGAACTGATTACCATTCCCAGAAAAGCGCTACGGCTATTGGCTCATATACTATCGAATATGGCAGCGGGTAATGCCATTTCGTTAATTCCATCCGACTCGGAAGTCGGTACCCAGCAGGCTGCTGATATGCTGAATGTGTCACGGCCACATCTTGTCAAATTGCTTGAACACGGAGAAATCCCTTTCCGGAAAGTTGGCAGCCATCGTAGAATTCGGCTGGAGGATTTACTCCACTATGAAGCCAAACAAAAAGAACAGCGCAACAGGAGCCTGCAGTTCTTAGCTGAGCAAGCTCAAGACTTAAATCTTGGCTACGAATGATTCCTACCCCGCAGTTTGTGGCGGTGCTGGATGCGTGTGTACTTTACCCTGCTCCAATTCGGGATATTTTGTTGCATTTAGCTGATGTAGAGCTATTCACTCCTAAATGGACTGGTCGCATCCATGAGGAATGGACTAGAAATTTGCTGCTAAACAGGCCCGACCTCACAGCAGGGCAACTCCAGAAGACCATGGAGGCTATGCAAAAAGCCTTTCCAGATGCCAATATATCCGGTTATGAAGTTCTCATCCCGTCAATTAGCTTACCGGATGAAGACGACTGTCATGTACTGGCTGCCGCTATACGGTGTGGGGCTGATGTCATCGTGACGTTTAATCTGAAAGATTTTCCTGGTGAGTACCTGCGTCAATTTGACCTGGATGCTCAGCATCCGGACCAATTTATAGCAGAGTTGTTGGACTTAAATCCGGAGAAAGGTTTGTTCGCCTTTCAGCAACAAGTTTCCTTTTTGAAGAATCCACCCCTGACGCACAGGCAAGTTCTTGATTCTCTCCGCAAGGTGGGTTTGCAAATCACAGCCGATAAACTAGCTAAATGGCTGTGAAACTAGCAGTATGTATGGCCATTGCTGGTATTTTCGGAAGGGTGTATATTGCAACTTGAATCAGATAATATAATTCGAAGCTATGACTGAGTCAGAATGGATTACCAACGTTCTATCGGATGCTAAAAATGCTATTGTGGCTCTGACAAAAGACACTCCTAGTGAGTACCGGGACGCCTTTCGAAAAGCACTCGCATATAAGTTAATAATTCCACATGGTAATACGTACCGTTTAGATGAAGCTGGTTATCTGGTTTTAGAGATAGGTGGGTTTGATATATGGAGAGAAATGGTTCATAAGAAAACACAAATGGACAAGCAGCCCTCTATAACAGTGCGTGGTAACGCTGTATTTGGAGATAATAATTCAGGTATAGCGTTGGGTGCAGAAGGAGTATTAATCAATACGGGAGATAATGCACACATTTCTAGCAATATAGAAACCAAGAAGGGGAACTTTGAGGCATTAGCAAAAAAGCTGAGAGATAGTTATGTTCTTGATGAAGACATCACGGAGTTAAAGAGTCTCCTAGAAATGGATAGCCCAAATGAAGAAAGGCGAACTTTTGGGGAAAAAGTAAATGGTTGGATATCCAAAATGATTATAAAAAGCCTTGACGGGTCTTGGGCAATTGGGATTGGAACAGCAGGAAATCTTCTGGCAGACGCTATTAAAGCATATTATGGCTGGCATTAAAATGAATACTCAGATAGATATAACTGCTCAGTGCCTAAGTACGACTTGTTGGTAGGAAACAACCGTTGTTATTTTGACTGCATTGAAGGGTGAAAAGACTTATTAGCTTTTCACCCTTTTCAATACTACTCCCTTACATGTATCGGACTCTGCCGCAACCGCAGAAATGAACCGTCGCGATTAGAAAAATCGGCGCGGATTTCGGCGGCTAGAGAGAGGGCTATCTCTTCGGGGGAGACGGCACCAATATCTAAGCCTACGGGCGCGTGAATGCGCTCGTATTCGTCTTCGGTTATTGTGTAGCCTTCTTCGGCGAGTTCGGACCAGATGCGTTCGGAGCGGACGCGTGGCCCCAGCATACCAACGTAGGGGACATTGGTCGCCAGCACTTTAGGCAGGTTGGCCTTGTCGGTTTTGTAGTCGTGCGACATCAGCACCACGGCCGTGTGTTCGTCGAAGATGATGTCCGTGTAGTTTTCGGGCGGGACAACCTCGTCGGCCAGCGCGGCAATTTTCCGGTTTACCTTCAGCGGATTGGCTATGATGGTGACCCGCCAGCCAAGCTCCTTCACCAGCCGCGTGAGCGGATATACATCGTACTGATGCCCCCACAATACCAGGTGCGTTTCGGGGGCTAATATCTCAATAAACGCTTCCAGCACCTGCCCCTCCGGGCTGGCAAACTGGTAGGGAGCCGATACGCCCTTGGTGATGCGGGCCTGGATTTTTTCCTCCAGTTCCGTCTGAATGCTGGGGTTACCCAGTGTATTGAGGCTATCGGCACCGGTATAGCGAATGACATCGCCTTCTTTGACGGATGCCCAGTCGCCTTCCAGGCCGGTAACGGTAATCAGCACGTGCGT
Source organism: Nibrella saemangeumensis (assembly GCF_039541915.1). Lineage (NCBI taxonomy): Bacteria > Pseudomonadati > Bacteroidota > Cytophagia > Cytophagales > Spirosomataceae > Nibrella > Nibrella saemangeumensis. Next base: position 158,259 of record NZ_BAABHD010000003.1, on the reverse strand, counting down.
TTGGCGCCGTTCGTTCATGCTGCGTTTCAGTATTTCAACGGGATTGTTGGTATCGGCAAAATCGAGGGGGGTAAACAGCACATCGATGATGCCGTTGCAGCCCAGCCCGACGCCAATCTGGTGTTCATCGTCGGTGGTGGTATCGTAGGTGATTTTCGACGCCGAGGCTTTGGCAATGGCCAGCCGGGCCCGTTTGAGAGCGTCGCCCTCCAGACAGCCGCCACTGATACCACCAATCCAGACGCCGTCGCTCATGACCAGCATCCGGGCACCCGTACGCCGGTACGAAGACCCTTCCACCCGCACCACGGTCGCTAAGGCCGCTTGTGTGGTCTGGTGGTCAATGTGGTCGTAGCCGTCGATGATGGCTTTTATCTCTTTCATGCCTGTAGATACTTTTCGGGTTCGGCCTCAAATTTCACTTTGCAGCCGTCGCAACAAAAATAGAAGTTTTCACCCTTATACGTAACAATATGTTTCGGTGCTGTTTTGTCGACCGGCACCCCGCAAACTGGATTGTTGTAAAACCGCTCCTCAGCCGGCAGATTCTGCGGGGGGGCAGGCTGCGTCTGTTCACTCCGGACGGTCTGAATAATCTCCGCCAGAATGCTGATGGCAACCTCGGCGGGCGTCTTCGCTTTTATATCGAACCCGGCGGGAGCTTTTACGGTGTCCAGTTCGCTGTCTGATACGCCCGCTGCCCGCAGGTAGGCAAATACGGAATCGCGCTTCCGGCGACTGGCTACAAACGCCAGATACGGCAATTGCACTTTCAGGGCGGCTTTCAGGGCCATTTCGTCCTGCTCGCCTTGCGTGGCTACGACCACAAACGTATTTCGGGTGACCGATAGTTTTCCGAAACTGAAGGCCATTTTAAGGTCATCTACCCCGGCAAAGTCGGCTTCGTTCACGCCCATCGCCATTACGGTTACCCGGTAGTCGAGGAGTTTTGCCATGGTCGCCAGCGCTTTAGCAATGGCCGATTTACCCATGATAACCAGGTGGGTCTGAGGCATAACGGGTTCGATAAATATATCGATGCTGCCGCCACTCTGGCAGGTCATCTTGTATTCTTTAACACCTGTCCTTTCCGTCTCTTCGGCGTCGGGTCTGATGCGAACCAGTCGGGCAACACCGTCCTGCATGGCAGCACTGGCTTCTTTTAGCACAATGCCTTTGCTACAGCCGCCACCAACCCAGCCCCAGATCTCACCGTTGCTGGTGATGATGGCCCGGTTGCCAACCTGCCCCGAACTGGGGGCTTCGCGCCAGACGACCGTTGCCGTGGCAAACAGCTCGTTCTGCTGGCGACGGCGGGTATATTGGTCTAAGAATTCGTCAAGCATGGGCTAAAATGGTTTCAAGTTCTACTAAACTATTCAGGTTGTGCGCCGACCTGAAGGTATCAATCATCGGCAGTGCGGCTGCCATGCCCCGTGCCGTAGGTTCGTAGCCCTGCATCCCTTTCAGGGGGTTGAGCCACACCACGCGTTTGGCCCGGCGGTGAATGCGCTGCATCTGCCCGGCCAGGTGCTCCACACTTCCCGTTTCCAGGCCGTCGCTCAGGATAATGACGGTGGGGGAGCCGTTTAGGAACCGTTTTTCGTATTTATCACAAAAGGTCTCCAGACAGGCACCTATCTTGGTCCCGCCCGACCAGTTATCGGCCTGCTGATTCAGCAGCGCCAGCACGGTTTCCAGCCGGTTGTGCTGAATGGCTTTGCTGATGCGGATGAGCGTCGTGCTGAACACAAAGGCTTCCAGTTGCCGGAAGTGTTCGCGCAGGGCGACAATGAACCGCAGCAGAAAAAAACTGTATTTATCCATCGAACCGCTCACGTCGAGCAGCACAATCAAGCGTTGCTTCTTCGGTTTTCTGGCCCGGCGGTACAGTTCCAGCGGTTCGCCCCCGTAGCTGATGCTGCGTCGGATGGTCCGGCGCAGGTTTAGCTGACCGTCGGTCTGGCTGGCCTTCATGCGCCGGCGCAGCCGCAGGGCGATTTCTTTGAACAGCTTCCGGGCGATGTCGTCCAGTTGCTGCGCGTCTACCTCGCTTACCTTGGCAAAGTCGGTTTTCCGGAGCCGTTCTACCTCATTAGCCCCCGATACCGTTTTGGCGTCCTCCAGCGAGTCGGCGGTCTTGCCGGCACCCAGCATGACCAGCGTGTGGTTGGTCTTTTTCTTAACCGTTCCCTGCACCGTGGTTTTGTTCTTTTCCTCGCGCAGGTCAATCGGGAGGTTGGTATCCCAATACAGGCTGAACAGGCGGTCGAATAACTGCCGCTCGTCAGGCGAGGTGCAGAATAGGGCCTTCAGCGAATACTTCAGACTTTGCCGGGTGCTCAGCAGCGACTGGCTGGCGGCTTCGAGCGCGTCTTGTGTTTCCTGAATACCCACGTTGAGGCCGTGACTCCGCGCAAACTGCGCAAAGGCGACAATGGACTCGGTGAGGCTATTCGTGGCGAACGCTTGCAGCTTCATCTTTTACCGCTCTGATGTCATCCACCGATTTCAGGAGACTGCCCAACGACTGCTCAATGGCTTTCCGGTTCAGTTCCCGGTAGCCCAGCGCCATCAGGGACTCGGCCCAGTCGATGGTCTCCGAAATACCCGGTGTTTTGGCCAGTTTCCGCTGCCGCAACTCCTGCACAAATTCAACCACCTGGGTTAGTAGCTCGCTTTCAATTTCTGGTAATCGCTTCCGGATAATTGCCATCTCCTTGTCGAGGGACGGGTAGTCAATCCAGTGGTACAAACACCGCCGTTTGAGGGCGTCGCTCAGCTCGCGGGTACGGTTGGAGGTCAGAATGATGTACGGCTTATGCGTGGCCTTTATCGTTCCGATTTCCGGAATACTAATCTGGAACGCCGAGAGCAGTTCGAGCAGAAACGCTTCAAACTCTTCGTCGGAGCGGTCCAACTCGTCAATCAGCAGCACCGGCGACCCGCTTTCGTGGGTAATCGACTGCAGAAGCGGGCGTTTGAGCAGGTAGTCGGTGCCGAAAATATGCTTCTCTTTTTCGGCCACCGATAACCCACTGCCTTCCTGCAATTTGATACCGAGCAGTTGCTTCTGGTAATTCCATTCGTACACCGCCGAGTTAATATCCAGCCCCTCATAGCATTGCAGCCGGATGAGCGGGGTAGCTAACAACTCGCTCAGCACCAGCGCAATTTCCGTTTTACCAACACCCGGCGGACCTTCCAGCAGCAGCGGTTTACGAAGCCGGAGCATCAGAAACAAGGCCGTCGCCAACTCTTCGTCGGCGACGTACTGGTGCTGGTCTAAAGCCGCAAGTATCTCAGAATAGTTTTTTAATGAATCCACCGATACCGGATTTTGATTCCTCCGCAGTACTTTCGGCGGGTGCTTCGCCCGACTCAATCCCCGCAGTAGCCAATTTCTTCTTGAAATTGTTAACAAACTGGTCGAAGACCTGGTTCGATACGTCGTTGATGAGCCGCGCCCCGAACTGCGCCAGCATCCCCGTGATGCTGATATCCATGGTAGCTTCCACGTGCGTCATACCATTGACTTCGGTCAGGGTGGCATTCATCAGCATTTCGGCATTGCCTTTTCCTTTGCTGTCGATGCCCATCCCTTTCAGCGCCATCTTTTTGTTGACCGCATCTCGCTCCACGAACGTAACCAGGCCATCATAACCCGCCTTGACCGGACCGAACTTCAGCCCGACATAGCCTTTGTAATTGTCTGCGTCGACCTGCTCGGTCAGCGATGCGCCCGGTACGCAATCCACAATCTGTGGTGGGTCGGTCAGCGTTGCCCAGACCAGGTCAATCGGCTGCTCGACGTCAAATGATTTTGTGAGGTTTGTTGTCATAGTAATTTCGGATTGGGGATTTCGGATTGGGGATTTGCGGTGCCTGTTCTGACAATCCGAAATCCCCAATCCGAAATCCGAAATTTTAAATCGCTCCCTTCTCCTTCAGCGCTTTCCACACCTTGTACGGCGTAATCGGGATATCCAGGTGCGTGATGCCGTAGGGTGATAGAGCATCCACAATGGCGTTGGCGATGGCGGGGGGCGCTCCTACCGTTGGCGACTCGCCGACACCTTTGGCCCCAATGGGGTGGTGGGGTGAGGGTGTAATCACGTGACCGGTTTCCCAGTTCGGTGATTCAACGGCGGTGGGTACAAGGTAGTCCATGAACGTACCGTTCAGGATGTTACCTGCTTCGTCGTACACGAGGGATTCGTACATGGCGGGGGCGATGCCCTGCGTGAGGCCACCATGAACCTGACCCTGCACAATCATCGGGTTGATGATGTTGCCGCAATCGTCAATGGCTACGAAACGACGCACGTTGATACCGCCTGTTTCCTTGTCGATGTCCACCACGCAGATGTACGCACCGGACGGGAACGTCAGGTTCGGGGGGTCGTAGTAGTGGGTAGCTTCAAAACCGGCCTCCATACCCTGCGGGTGATTAGTGTAGGCCGCAAACACCAGTTCCTGAATGGTTTTGGCCTTTTCGGGCGCACCTTTCACGAAGAACTTGCCCGGCTCCCACTCCAGGTCGTCTTCGCTCACTTCGAGTAAGTATGCGGCAATTTTACGGGCTTTGTCGCGTAGTTTACGGGCAGCTATGGCAGCGGCTGCACCGGCAGTTGGCGTACTCCGGCTGGCGTAGGTACCAAGACCGTAGGGCGCGGTGTCGGTATCGCCTTCTTCCACCTGAATGTTTTCGGCGGGGATACCCAACTCCTCCGCAATAATCTGGGCGTAGGTGGTTTCGTGGCCTTGTCCCTGCGATTTGGTCCCGAAGCGGGCGATGGCCTTGCCGGTGGGGTGTACCCGAATCTCGGCGCTATCGAACATCTTAATGCCCAAGATATCGAAGTCCTTCGACGGACCGGCCCCGACCACTTCCGTGAAGGTCGAGATACCAATACCCATCAGTTCACCGTTGGCGCGTTTTTCGGCCTGCTCCTTCCGCAGTTCGTCGTAGCCGATTGCGTCCATCGCCTTGCGCAGACCGGCTTCGTAATCACCGCTGTCGTAAATCCAGCCGGTGGGCGAAGGCCAGGGGAAATCTTCTTTTTTGATGAAGTTCTCGAAACGCAGCTGAGCCGGGTCTTTGCCGATCTCGAGCGCAAAACGGTCGGTCATCCGCTCAATGGCATGTACGGCTTCCGTCACGCGGAACGAGCAGCGGTAGGCAACCCCGCCCGGTGGCTTGTTGGTGTAAATGGCATCGGCTTCCATGTACGCGGTATGGTAATCGTACGAACCGGTCGCGATGGAGAACATTCCGGTCGGGAACTTCGACGGGTTGGCCGAGGCATCGGTATAGCCGTGGTCGGCCAGCACTTTGAAGCGGGTCGCCAGGATTTTGCCTTCTTTAGTACCAGCCATTTCGGCGGTGATGTGGTAATCACGGGCGAAGGAGTCAGCCTGCAGGTTTTCGCTGCGGTCTTCAATCCATTTCACCGGTTTCCCCACCAGGAACGACACGGCAATGGCAATAACGTAGCCCGGATACACGGGTACTTTACCGCCAAAACCACCCCCAATATCCGGCGCCACGACCCGCACTTTCTCTTCCGTCAGGCCCACATGACCGGCTACCAGCGCAATCACCGTCCGGATGGCATGGGGAGCCTGCGTGGTCATGTACATAGTCAGGTGGTTATTCACCTTGTCATAATCGGCCACGCAGCCGCAGGTCTCAATCGAGGCCACGTGAATGCGCGGGATGTGCATCTGCTCTTTCACGACTACCTCGGCATTGGCAAATACCTCTTCGGTTTTGGCTTTGTCGCCTACTTCCCAGTGCCAGATGTGGTTGTCGGTCTTACCGGGTTTGTCGGTCCGCAGCACGGGTGCGTCGGGGTCTAGTGCCTTGAACGGGTCAATGACCGGCTTCATCGGCTCGTAGTCCACGCGTACGGCTTCGCGACCGTCGCGGGCGGCATAGCGGCTGGTGGCAATCACGGCTGCTACTTCCTGCGCCTGGTACATAACGGTATCTGTCGGCAGCACCATCTGCGTATCCGACATCAGCGTCGGCATCCAGTGCAGGTTGTACTGCTCCAGGTCTTTACCCGTTACCACGGCCACGACGCCCGGTATCTTCAGGGCGGCTTCCGCGTCTATTTTCTTGATTTTGGCGTAGGCATAAGGGCTCCGGACAATGTCCATGTAGAGCATGCCGTCGAGCTTGATGTCGTCTACATAATTCCCCTTGCCCTGCACAAATCGTACGTCTTCCTTTCGCTTGATGGAATGCCCCATCCCACCAATTGCTTTCGAGGTTTTACACTGCTGTGTCATTATGTCAGTTGGTTAAGCGTTCGGAGTTAGACAAACTGAGGTTCGGTGGAAGGCGTTTCTTCACCACGGATTTTGGCTCCGGCGTACTGGATGGCTTTCACAATGTTGTTGTAGCCCGTGCAGCGGCACAGATTGCCCGAAATACCCCAGCGGATTTCTTCTTCGGTCGGGTTGGGGTTCTGCTCCAGCAGTTCAATGGCCCGCATCATCATGCCGGGTGTACAGTAGCCGCAGTGCAGGCCGTGGTTCTCCTTAAAGCCTTCCTGAATCGGGTGCAGGGCCGCGCCGGGTGCGCAAAGGCCTTCGACCGTCGCTACGGATTTGCCGTTTGCCTGTACAGCCAGTACGGTGCAGGATTTAACCGACTTGCCGTCGAGCAGAATGGTGCAGGCTCCGCAACTGCTGGTGTCGCAGCCAATGTGGGTGCCCGTCAGGTTCAGATTTTCCCGGATATAGTGGACCAGCAGCAACCGTGGCTCTACCTCGGCCGTGTGGGGTTGTCCGTTTACGGTAACGGTAATTTGTTTCATGGGTATTTAGTGAATGAGTGAATGAGTGAATGACTGAATACAAAGCCGGGCTGACCTTTATGCCATGGCGCGTTCGGCGGCTTTGTGAATCATGCGCTTCACCAGCACACCCACCATAGCGCGTTTGTATTCTTCGTCGCCCCGCAGGTCGGATGAGGGGTTGCAGTCTTCCGATGCATATTGGGCTGCTTCGGCAATGACCTCGTCGGAGAGCGTTTTGCCCAGCAGCGCTTCTTCAGAGCGGGCAGCCCGCAAGGGTACGGGGTTGACGTTGGTCAGGCCGATACCCGCGTAGGTAACCACGCCGTTGCTGTCGAGCGTCAGTTGCACGGCTACGCCGGCGGTGGCGTAATCGCCTACTTTGCGCTCCAGTTTGTGGTAGGCGCTGCCCGTGCCGGGACCCGGCAGCGGAATCCGGATTTCGGTCAGAATATCGTCAGGCTGCAGGGCCGTGGTGTAAAAGCCGTAGAAAAACTCGTCGATGGGAATCTCGCGGCTGCCTTCGGGACCGGTTGCCACGACGGTAGCGTTAAGGGCCATCATGACAGCCGGGTGGTCGTTGGCCGCGTCACCATGAGCCAGGTTGCCGCCAAGGGTACCCATGTTGCGTACCTGCGGGTCGGCAATGAGTTTGGTGACGTCGCCGAAAATCGGAAAGTGTTGTTTCAGCACGTCGGAGTGCTCTAACTGAGCTTCTCGGGTCAGCGCCCCGATTTTAAGCGTCTGGTCCTCAATGGTGATGTCGGACAGACCCGGAATATTGTTGATGTCGATGATGTGTTCCGGCGAGGCAAACCGGAGTTTCATCATGGGAATCAGGCTGTGCCCACCCGAGAGGATTTTAGCCTCGTCGCCATACTTCTGAAGCAGCGCAATGGCTTCATCGAGCGTGGTTGGGGCTTCGTAGTTGAATTCTGCAGCAATCATGTGGTAGGTAGGAATATGAAAAGTGATTAGTGAATGCAGGTATTAACATTTAATGCAGCTACATATAATGAAGTAGCAGACAGGGGCCGGGGCTGGGTTGGTTTATAGCATAGGCTTTTCCGTTGGGGGTTATGAATTTGTTAATAGGGGGAATCGACGTATCAGGCGTGTATGGTTCAGCCATTTGTAGCCGGGACCATTATAGATGCTGCTAACAAACAGAAGGGTTGCTCCGCTATAATACCAACGCATCGAGTTGGGTATCAAGAGGCCAACGAGTAGCAGAGACAGCCCGAATGAAGCGATGACAATCGCTGTCCGGGTTCCTTTACCGCGGTAATTTTTCACCAGGCTGTAGATACAAATGAGCGCTAAGGCTACCGCCAGCCAGGCACCCCAATCGGTATGATGCTGTAAAACGGACGGGGCTCCGCAGATGGCCATTGAACTGGTATAGGCCACTACGCAAAATGGGCATTTGGGCAAAAACAGGATAAGCAGACCCGACGCCGTGGAGGACCAGCGACCTGGAATTTTTCTGTGCGGTGAAGCAGCTTTACCGCATGCGGTGCATGAGGTTTCTGTTAAAGGTTTCATCAAGTTACGTAGGTAGACGGTAGGGTATTAAGCTGCCTGAGAAACCATTAAAAATAGCTGATTGTTTATGTTTAATCTAAAATTATTGAAATTTTTTTGCGACTACTTATTTTACCTGATACCCAGCTAATTTGGTGGAGATTAATCTATTAACCTTTTGTCTCTGAAATGTATACTTACAAAGGTGTTTTCCGGTTAAGAGAGCTGATTAACGACCCTGGCGACGTGCCGGATGGCGGTATCCACCTCTTCTTCGGTAGTGAACCGGCCCAGACTGAATCGCACCGAACTATAGGCTAAATCGTCGGATAACCTCATCGCTTTTAGCACGTGTGAGGGGAGGGTAGTGGCCGACGTACAGGCTGAGCCGTTGGAGACGGCGATCTCATTCAGGGATAGCAGCAACAATTCACCATCAACACCCGCAAAGGCTATATTGGTGGTATTCGGTAAGCGGTATTGCCGACTGCCGTTGACCGATGTCTGCGGTAGCTGGCTCAGGATGCCGGCTTCCAGTTTGTCGCGCAGCGCAGCAATATGGTCTTTCTCGGAAGGAAGGTGAAGGTGCGCCAGCCGGGCGGCTTCGCCAAGACCAACAATACCCGGCACGTTTAAAGTACCCGACCGGCGGCCCCGTTCGTGCCGGCCGCCGTCCTGCTGAGCCGTGAGCGCGACGGTTTTGCGGGCCAGTAAAGCTCCAACGCCCTTAGGCCCGTAGAACTTATGGCCCGACAGACTCAATAGGTCGATGGGGCTATTCGCCCAGGAAATGGGTAGTTTGCCTACCGCCTGCGTTGCATCGGTATGAAACAGAACGCCGTGTTTGTGCGCCACCTCGCCAATGGCCTGAACGGGCTGTAATACCCCCGTTTCGTTATTAGCCAGCATCACCGACACCAGCAGGGTATCGGGCCGGATGGCGGCTTCCACCTGCTCAGCGGTGATAAGCCCTTCCTGGTCGGGCGGGAGGAAGGTGACTTCGGCGCCCAACTGAGCCAGATGGTCGCAGGTATCCAGCACCGCCTTGTGCTCCGTGCTGACCGTAATAAGGTGATTACCCCGGTGGCGATTTGCTTCCCAAACACCTTTCAGCGCCAGATTGATTGACTCCGTGGCTCCGCTGGTGAATACTATCTCTTTCGGGTCGGCATCCAGCAGGCGGGCGAGTTGCTTTCGGGCATTGGCAACGGCTTCTTCGGCTTTTGAGCCAAACACATGCGTGCGCGAGGCCGCATTGCCGAAGTGCATACTGAAATAAGGCAGCATTACTTCCAGCACCGCCGGGTCAACCGGAGTGGTGGCGTTGTAGTCGAAGTAGGCCGGGTAATTCATAGATCGATCGTACGTGAAGCTACAGCATCTGCCGAAGTTCGGAAATTTATATGGTTGAAAACAAGTTAACTATTTTGTCACTCACCCAGAACTACAGAATGACAGACGCTAAACGAATCAAAGCACAACTGTACGCCCGCTGCCTGGCGTACGTAGAACAACGCATCGAAACAGCCCGGAGTTCGATGGAAGCCGCTCAGGAAGCGGCCAACTCCGAAACCAAAAGCAGCGCGGGGGACAAATACGAGACCGGTCGGGCTATGGCCCAGCGGGAGCGCGACATGAGTGCTGCCCAACTCGCCGAAGCGTTAAAGTTGAAGAAAGACCTGGAGCAAATCAACGTAGAAGCCGTCTATGAATTGGTGCAGCGGGGTAGTCTGGTTATTACTGACCAGGGGAATTTCTTTATCAGTATCAGTGCGGGAAAGATTTCCCTGGATGGCGTCGACTATTTTGCGATTTCACTAGCGTCTCCTATAGGAACTGGATTGATTAACCGGAAGGTGGGGGAGGAGATTAGGTTTAATAATCGGTGGTACCGGATTAACGATGTTGGGTAGCTGATAAGAGTTGTTACACAATAATTATGAGCCAGCATGAGTCTATTTAACCTTTATGCCCTGCATACGTCTATTTTTGTGATGAGCCATCTAAGTGACGGAAAAATAACTGTCGTTATATCTGCATAGTTTTTGTAGTAAAACCCCTGATGGCTACGCGGCATATGAAGCATTTTCTGCAAATAATATTCTGGATTGGTTACGGATTGTCAATCACGTCAGGGTATTGTCAACGGGGAGCTTCTAATACGATACATTATAAAGTTACGTATACACCAGCTTCGGGTCGCTATACGGCCTGGGTTGTACCAGATTATAATTTACCCAACCCAAATAACAGCAGTGTAATAGAGAAGGGCGCTACGGCTCAGTTTACGCTTAAGGTACCAGCCGCTTTCATCATCAGCGATATTCAGGATATAAAGGGCTCCTGGGAAAAGCAACCGCTGAAGTTAGGGCCGGGTCAGGCAAAACAGAATTGGGGCAACGTTGGCCTTGACCCTGCTTTTGCCTATTACGTTATCGGTAAGTTTCCTACAGAAACAGATTATGGCCAATTTAAGGCTGGGGTAGCAGTTCCTTTATTCACCTTCAGCGGTAACGGCTGTTTCGGTCCAGTTAGCCCTTTGCCTGCGAATGACCCATTCATTAAGGCGGCCGACCAGGTTTTCTCGTTGAATGTAGGAAACAGTTTTTATTCGCGCTCCGGGCAACCCGCAGGTGGTAATGTAGTACCTGCTGAGCAGTTTGTGGATAAAACTGGGCCGGAGGCTGATTGCCGAATCGTAGAAACCAAGCCGGCGAGTAGCACACCTATAGCAGTGGTCAAGCGCTCAACCGTCGTCTGCGTGCCGGTTGTTTTAAAAAGAAGGGTCCTTTCTGACTGACTGAGTCCTTTCCGACTGATTAGGTGGACCAGTCGAGGTTCACTAACCTGGTCCGCTTTCAACCTGATTATAATCTCTTGATGAATTCCTCTAATGAATTCAGGTGGTCGGTGAAGGCCTTCTTGCCGACTTCAGTGGCCGTATAAGTAGTATTAGGTTTGCGGCCGACAAACTGTTTCTTCACGATAAGAAATCCCTGTTCTTCCAATGCCCGCAGGTGCGTAGCCAGGTTGCCATCGGTGAGGGTAAGCAACTCTTTAAGCTCATTAAAGCTCAACGAATCATTCACCATCAGCACCGACATAATGCCGAGCCTTGCCTTGCTTTCAAATGCTTTGTTAAATCCTGTCAGCAGTTCTTTCATCAAGCCGGTTTTTCGTATTTGTAATACATGACCGTTCCGTAGGCGATATTCAACAACCCAAAGCCGATGGCCCAGGTGAGCAGACTATAGCCTGTCAGAAACAATGCCAGCAAACCGAGCGCAATTTCCGACATCCCCAGGTATTCCACATCCCGGTGCGTATGCTTACTGGCGTTAAGCAGGGCCAGGCCGTAGAAAATAAGGGTAGCCGGAAAGATAAGCCAGATCAGGTTGTGGTAGAGCATGGCCAGGCAGAAAACGCCACCGGCTACCAGCGGTACGGCCATTGCCCACAGTAGTCGCCGAGAGGTGGCGTTCCAGACCGTCTGGCCCTGTCGCCGGGCTTTTCGGACGGTGAAAAAAATGCCGACCGCAAACGCTAAAATCAGCATGACCAGGCCGTCGGCGAGCAGAAAGGTCAGTAGCTCCCGGCGCGACGAACCGCTGAGGGTTGAGTTGGCGTCGTGGCTTAACAAACTAAGCCAGCCGGTCTGTAATCGTACGTAGGCAATACCCGCTCCGATCAGCGCAACAACGCCGGCCGATACGCCGGAAAGTCCGCTCAAAGACAAAAATTTGGAGGAGCGCTCCATGAGGCTCCGTATCTCGGTCAGGGTTTGTAAATGCTCCCGGCTTTCGTACATACTGGTACAGAAAAAGAAATAAATGAGTAAATGAGTCTTTAAAACAATAAGGCATAAAGCCGCCCGCCAAAAATGATCAGCCCAACCACTACGGCCATAATGACAACCATCAGCACGCCCCCGGCCGCCATATCTTTGGCGGCTCCAATTCCCGGATGGCGCTCCGGCGATACCACATCGGCCAGTTTTTCGAGCGCCGTATTTAGAGCCTCAGCCATCCAGACCAGCCCTATCTGCGACAGAATAATGGCCCATTCAACCGTGGAAAGGTCCAGCCAGAAACCCAGCGCCACTACGGCAACGGCCGCGACCAGATGTACTTTAGCATTGTTCTCGTATAGAAAAAGATCAAAAATACCCCGAAAGGCAAAGCGAAAACTGCGAAATACTTTACGGATGTTAATCATTCAGCGCACTATTGTCGAACAGGTAACGCATCGGGCGAGCCGCTACATGGGAGCGCAAGCCGTACAGATAAAAGGCCAGGTACAGACACGCTAATGTAACCCCATACGTCAAGGTAAGTTTCAGTACCATTGGGTCCCGCATAGCTCGGCCAATCGCAACCAGTAGCGAATCAGGGTGTGTCAGGATATCCCAGCTATTCCACCGGCCGTACCGGCCCAAATATATACCAAAGCCTGATAATCCCTGCGCTGCCAGAACGACCAGCCAGGCCAAAGCAGGTTGTGTACCATCATTCAGGTACCGGTGAACCAGCAGGGTAGAATACAATCCGGCCAGCAGGCCCGTCAGCGCAAACAGAAACAACGTAAGGGTATCAAACCAGAGCAGCGATTCACCGACGCTCCGAATGTGGAACAGGTCGGTAATGATATACGGAGCGTTGGGCAGAAACACCAGCCACCCAGCCAGCGCCAGACCACTTAACCACCGGTTCGCCACCCGTGCCTTCACCAGATCGCGCAGGACCAGCATAATGCCCAGCGGAAACCACGCCAGCGCCAGGTTCCAGGTAAGCATTGTAAATAACCACCAGTTTCCGGTAAAAAAGCCTCTCGCCGTGACCATACACAAGCCCGTAACCGTAAGCAGTGCCAGTGCGGTGAGCCCTTCGCCTGAGGAGCGCTGAAAGGAAGTAGCGTGGTGTGTATGCATAGCTATAAAGAACTTTGTAATACAAAGTAATAAAGAAACAAGGTAGCTGTCAAGGTTTATTTTGGAACCAGCGACGAAAGCCTACAAATTGGCCTCCTCCGCGAGCTCTTCCGGATTAATAGGCGGATTGGCGTGTGAGCGGATAAACGTGTAGAAGAAATACCAGCCAATCAGTACCATAAAACCGGCAACGATAATAGGCAGGTAAATGCTAATGGTATCGATATAAGCCGCAATAATGGGCGGCACGGAAAAGGCGGCCGATAATACCGACTGATTAATGCCCATGATTTTTCCTTGCTCCTGTGTCGTGGCGCTCATAGAGACCAGGGATGTTGAGTTGGGCGAGGTTAGCCCCTGAAACACGGCGAGCACCGGCACAATCAAAAAGAGTTGCCAGCTTTGCTGAGGCAGTAGAAACAGCCATAGCGCGAAGCTCAGTCCCAGCACACTCACCCGTAGAATCTGTTGGGGGGTATATATCCTGGCTACCCGGCGAACAACCGCTCCCTGCATAAAGGCAACCGACAGGCCGACAAAAGCAAAGTAATTTCCGATCTGTACCTGGTTGTAATCGAACCGTTTCACCAGAAACACCTGGAAAAATTGCGTGTAAAAGTTAAAACCCAGCGAATAGAAGAATACCCCCAGGAACAGGACCCGCAGCCGATCATTGGCGAACGCTTCTTTCAGGTTTCGGAATCCGGTTAAGGCCGTAACCGGGCGGTGAACCGGGGCCGGCAGGGTTTCATGGAAGTTGAGGTAAACCAGCAGGATGTTGATAAGCGATAAGAGCGCAGCAGCCAGAAAGGGCGTTTCGAAACTAAACCAGGAGACCATATCCGGGTTGGACAGAACTCCCCCGAGAAACGGCCCAATGATAAAACCCAACCCAAAGGCTACGCCAATAAGCCCAAAGTTTTTGGTGCGGGTCTGCTCATCGCTGCGATCGGCAATGGCCGATTGAATGATTGAAACGTTACCTCCGCCAAGGCCGTAAATAATCCGGCTCAGAAACAGAATAGCGATGTTTCGCTGGTGAATACCCAGGGCAAAAACAAGATAGCCTACTAGGGTCAGCACCAGCGAAAACAGCAACAGCGGCCGGCGGCCGTACCGGTCCGATAGAGCGCCCAGCAGCGGTCCGCCAAAAAAGCCGGCAATAGAAAAAGACGCAATCAGGAAGCCAAGCAAAATCGTTCGCTGCTCTTCCGGGTAGGCAATCGGTAAGACACCTGATTCCGGGCGAATCATGAGTGGTGTAATGATCGGAATAGCGATGCCTACACCTACCAGATCCAGAAAAACTGTAAAAAATATAGTCGTCAGCGAAAGCTGGCGCGCTGAGCCCTCACCCTTCATATTCTTTGTTACGATGACCCGCAAAGAAAGTTCAATAATGGTATTCTGCGGTTTTCCGGAACCGGGTAAACTGTGTTTTTTATGGTTAAAAATCGGCAACTTTGCACCTTATGATGAACAACCTGAAGCAACAAATAGAAAACATGCCATCCCGACGGCAGGAGCAGTTGCTGGCCTTCGACCGGCTGCTGACCATCATGGATGAACTGCGCGAACAGTGCCCCTGGGATCGTAAGCAGACCATGGACACCCTCCGCCACCTGACCATCGAAGAGACCTACGAACTCTCCGACGCCATCCTGGAAAATGACCTCAACGAAGTTAAAAAAGAGTTAGGCGATCTGATCCTGCACATGGTTTTCTACGCCCGCATTGCCTCCGAAACGAATCACTTCGATATCGCCGACGTGCTCAATGGCATCTGCGAAAAGCTGATTGCCCGTCACCCGCACATTTACGGCGATGTGGTGGCCGATACCGAGGAGAAAGTAAAGCAGAACTGGGAGCAACTCAAACTCAAGGAAGGTAACCGCTCCGTATTGGGCGGTGTGCCGCAGTCGCTGCCCGCGCTGGTGAAGGCTATGCGTATTCAGGAGAAGGCCAGGGGAGCGGGCTTTGACTGGGAAGAGAAGCAGCAGGTATGGGAAAAAGTGGAGGAGGAAATGCAGGAATTCAAGCACGAATTTAATGCAGAGCGTAACGAAGACATTGACCGGCAGAAAGCCGAAGGGGAGTTTGGCGATCTATTGTTCTCGCTGGTCAACTACGCCCGCTTCATCGACATAAATCCCGAAACGGCTCTGGAGCGGACTAATAAAAAGTTTATCAAGCGTTTTCAGTATCTGGAAGAGCAGGCAAAAGCTACTGGTAAAAACCTGAAAGATATGACCCTGGCCGAAATGGACGTGTACTGGGAGGAGGCCAAACGGATCTTATGAGAATTGCCTTCCTGACGGACCTGCATATCGGGGCTGAAGGAGAAAAACCGCTTGGGGTCGATGTACGCCAGAACTTTCGGGATGCCTTAGCCTTTTTGCCGGAAATCAAACCCGATTGCGTTGTGCTGGGTGGTGACTTGTGCTACGAGAGGGGCGACCGGGAAGCTTATCGATGGATAAAGCAGCAACTGGACCCGCTGCCCTACTCGGTTTATCCCATTGCCGGTAACCACGACGATCCCGTAATGATGGCCGATGAACTGGATCTTACCCATGCCTTGAAAGGTAATGAAATTTATTATGCCTTTCCGCTGAGTGGTTACCCCGTCGTATTCATGGATACGGCTAAAGGGTACTGTTCACCGGAGCAGATGACGTGGCTGCGGGAACATTTGCAGGCTATTGGTAAAAATATGCTGCTGTTCATGCACCATCCTCCTGTTCTGGCTGGTGTTGGCCATATGGACACGAATTACCCCTTCCGGCAGAGCGACGACATTCTTTCCATGTTCAAGGCCCTCTCCGGCCGTGTTACTATTGCCTGCGGGCATTATCATGTTGAGAAAGCCGTTCTTCAGGATAATCTCTCGGTACTCATTACGCCGTCACTGTTCTTCCAGATGAAACATGACCCTGTAGAGATGATTATCGACCACTACCGCATTGGCGTCCGTGAAATCAACCTCTCACCGGAGGGTGTAACGAGTACGGTGTATTATCTGGATGGAAATAAATAAAAGCAGAAAAGCCCGGGTCCCGGGCTTTTCTGCTTTTATTTATTTCACCGAATAATTCGGGGCTTCTTTCTGAATTGAAATATCGTGCGGGTGACTTTCGCGGGAGCCGGCGGTGGTAATCTTTACGAACTTCGCCTGCTTCAGGGCATCAATGTCCTTCGCTCCGCAGTAGCCCATACCCGCTTTCAGACCGCCGACCAACTGGTAAACAATCTCCGACACCCGGCCTTTGTAGGGCACACGACCGACGATACCTTCCGGCACCAGCTTCTTGATATCATCCTCGGCATCCTGGAAATAGCGGTCTTTTGAGCCTTCTTCCATGGCTTCGACCGAACCCATGCCCCGGTACGTTTTGAACCGGCGACCTTCGTACAATACTACTTCGCCGGGGGCTTCTTCGGTACCCGCCAGCAGCGAGCCGATCATGACCGTGCTGGCCCCACCGGCAATGGCTTTGGTAATGTCGCCCGAGAAGCGGATGCCCCCGTCGGCAATAACCGGAACACCGGTGCCTTCGAGTGCCTTAGCCGCTTCGTGTACGGCCGTCAGTTGCGGCATACCGATACCGGCAATAATACGGGTGGTACAGATACTACCCGGTCCAACACCTACTTTCACGGCATCGGCACCGGCGTCGGCCAGCGCTCTGGCTCCTTCACCCGTAGCGACGTTACCCGCAATCACATCGAGTTTGGGAAAACGCTCTTTAATACCCCGTACAGCATCCATAACGCCCTTGGAGTGACCGTGAGCGGTATCGACACTGATCACGTCGACACCTGCTTTTACCAGCGCTTCGATACGCCGGGTCAGGTCGGGCGTTACGCCAACGGCCGCACCGACACGCAGCCGGCCGAGTTCATCCTTGCAGGCGTTCGGGTGGCTTCGTTTCTTTAGGATGTCTTTGTAGGTAATCAAACCGACCAGTTGGTTCTGGTCGTTTACGATGGGCAGTTTTTCAATTTTATATTGCTGCAGAATGCTTTCGGCTTCGTCCAGCGTCAGGCCTTCCCGCGCCGTAATCAGGTTATCGCGGGTCATGATCTCCGTGACCGGCTTTGCCATTTCGCGCTGAAAGCGCAGGTCACGGTTGGTCAGAATACCAATTAATTTGTTGGACGCATCGACGACCGGAATACCCCCGATTTTGAATTCGCGCATGATCTGATGCGCGTCGGCCAGGGTTGCGCCTTCGCTGAGTGTAATCGGGTCGATGATCATGCCGCTTTCGGACCGCTTCACCTTGCGAACCTGCTCCGCCTGCGCTTCAACCGACATATTTTTGTGAATAATACCGATACCGCCTTCCTGCGCCATCGCAATGGCCAGTTCATACTCCGTTACCGTATCCATGGCAGCCGACAGCAGCGGGATGTTCAGGCGGATGTTGCGGGTAAGCTGGGTAGTGGTTTGCGTGTCGCGTGGGAGAACCTCCGAGTAGGCAGGTAAGAGAAGAACGTCGTCGTAGGTGAGTGCCTCGTAGAGAAACTTGGCGGAGTCTAAGCTCATGGCAAATAATCAGGTTGTCTTATTTGCCGGACAAAGATACGAAAACTAAACCAGGATTTACCGGATTTTTCAGATTCACAGGATTTTTCGTTCCTTCTTGCCTAAACAGGCGTCTTAAAGAAGATGGATGGTAATCTGCTTGCCGTCGGCACTGACCCTGACCCGGCAATCGGCGAAGGTGGGACCGGAAAACATTGGCTTGAAGTTGTTGCTGAAGCCGTAAGGCTCTTTAGGGATACCAAACATCTTTTTGTCCATTTTTCCATTGGCATTAACATCCTGATACACGGCTACCGCGTAGTCGCCGGGTTCGACCAGGAACGTAGCGCGAATATTTTTTTGATTAGCGGAAATAATCTGGTTGTCGGTGGGCGTGCAGTTGCCGGGAAAATCGTTGCAGGAGCGAAAAATGCCAATGTGAACACTGCCAGTGAGTTGCCGGATATTCTGCACCTCGACCGTGAATGGTATTTTTTGGGGAGCAGTTGTTTTGGCGGGCAGCAGTGCGTTCAGGAGCGCAATGAAAAAGAACATAAGACAGGCGGTTTTTCGTAAAACGAATTTATCTTAGCATTTATGATTGCACAGCCCGAGCCGAAATCCAAACGTTGGATTGTAAAACCTTTTCCGGATGCACCTGCCCAGCGGAAAGCGATTGAGGAACTGACCCGTTCCCTGGGTGTGAATCCGTTTATGGCCAGCCTGCTTGTGCAGCGGGGCGTGCATACCTTTGACGAGGCTCGAACGTTCTTCCGTCCCGAAATTACGCATTTACACGATCCTTTCCTGATGAAGGACATGGAGAAGGCCGTTGAACGGCTGCAGTTCGCCATGCTTCGTCAGGAAAAGATTCTGGTATACGGTGACTACGATGTAGACGGCACCACGTCGGTAGCGCTTTTTTACGGGTTTCTGAAAACGATTTACCCAAACGTCGATTACTACATTCCGGATCGGTACAAGGAGGGCTACGGCATTTCGAAGCAGGGTATCCGATGGGCGCACGAAAACGGCTTTACCCTGATCGTCAGTCTCGACTGTGGTATCAAATCCATCGACCGCGTCACTGAAGCCGCCGAACTGGACATCGACTTTATCATCTGCGACCATCACCGGCCGGGTGCAGCATTGCCGCCCGCCGTGGCGGTGCTGGACCCAAAGCGCGATGATTGTGCCTATCCCTACAAAGAGCTGACAGGTTGTGGCGTTGGGTTCAAGCTGCTTCACGCATTTTGTCTCTTCCGCAATCTTCCCCTGGACGACCTCTATGGGTATCTCGATCTGGTCGTGGTCAGCATTGCGTCGGATATCGTACCGATCAACGGCGAAAACCGGGTGCTGGCGTATTACGGGCTCAAGCGGCTGAACGCGTCACCGCGTCCCGGTCTGAAGGCGCTCGCCCGAATTGCTAACTTTACCAAAGATCTGGACATCAACAATGTTGTGTTTGGCCTAGGTCCCCGGATCAATGCCGCCGGTCGCATCGAGCACGCCAAAGCCGCCGTGCAACTCCTGCTCGCCCGGAACGATGTGGAGGCCGACGAATTTGCGCTTAAGATCAATGAGCATAACAAGAGCCGCCAGGGCTTCGACAAGGATATTACCGATCAGGCCCTGGCGATGATTCTGGGAGATGAGGTATTGCGGAGTGCAAAAAGTACTGTGCTGTTTAATCAGGGCTGGCATAAAGGCGTGATTGGTATTGTAGCCTCCCGCTGCATTGAGCGGTTTCACCGCCCGACGATTATTCTGACCAAATCGAACGAGGATAAAGCGGCCGGTTCGGCGCGGTCGGTGCCAGGCTTCGATGTCTACGAAGCGATTGAAGCGTGTTCCGATTTACTGGAACAGTTTGGGGGGCATACCTTTGCGGCCGGCCTTACGCTGAGCATTGATAAGATTCCGGCTTTTCAGAAAAAGTTTGAGCAGGTTGTTGCCAGCCGGATTCGCGAAGAGCAGCTGACCCCCATGGTCGAGATTGACCTCCCGCTCGATTTCGACGCCATAGACCGGAAGTTCTACAACATTGTGCGGCAAATGTCGCCTTTTGGTCCCCAAAACCTCCAACCCATGTTTATGACGGAGGATGTGTACCTGGCGGGTCTGCCGGTGCTGATGAAAGAAAAACACATCCGAATCAACGTACGGCAGGGGCGTTCAGGGCATGTATTTCAGGCGGTTGGTTTTAACCTGTCCGGCTGGCATGAGCCGCTCATCCAGTGCCTGCGCCACAACAAACCCTTTTCTATCTGTTATCAGGTCGAAGAGAACAACTACAACGGTAATTCGTCGTTACAACTCCATCTGAAGGATATAAAATGTAGTCAATAGTGTTTAGTTGATATCCATTAGGCAAAAGCACTACCTATCGACCATTGACTAAACGGCCATGATTTTAAGAACCGAGAACTTAATTAAAAAATACGGCTCAAGGCTGGTCAACAACAATGTCTCGTACCAGGTAGCACAGGGCGAAATTGTTGGACTGCTGGGACCAAACGGAGCAGGTAAGACCACATCGTTCTACATGGCCGTGGGCCTGATTAAGCCTAACAGCGGCAAGGTATACATTGACGATATTGATATAACAGCGCTGCCTATGTATAAACGGGCACGGCTGGGCCTGGGCTACCTGGCACAGGAAGCGTCGGTCTTTCGCGACTTATCGGTCGAAGAGAACATTCAGGCCGTTTTGGAGATGACCAGTCTTTCCAAAGCAGAACAACGGGAGAAGATTGAAAGCCTGCTGGAAGAATTTCACCTGGGCCACGTTCGTAAAAACAAGGGGAAAGTGCTTTCGGGCGGGGAGCGTCGGCGGACGGAGATTGCCAGAGCGCTGGCGGTTGATCCAAAATTTATCCTGCTGGATGAACCCTTTGCGGGCGTTGACCCTATTGCGGTAGAAGATATTCAGAGCATTGTGGCCAGGCTCAAGCACCGGAATATCGGCATCCTGATTACTGACCATAACGTAAACGAAACCCTGTCGATCACCGACCGGGCTTACCTGCTGTTCGAGGGCCAGATTCTCAAGCAGGGCACCGCCGAGGAACTCGCTAATGATGAGCAGGTTCGCCGGCTCTACCTCGGCCAGCATTTTGAACTCAAACGGAAAATCTAAAGAATTAAGAGTGAAGCGTTATGCCCACCTTACTCGCACAACCTACCATCATCGAAGCAGCCGGCAATAAGCCGAAGCGGATAGAAGAGTACGCCGGCCGGGTGAATAGCAACCACAGCAACGTCAGCGTGGCCCGGATGGTGTCGCCGGCCGGCTGGGAAGAGCCGGGGCAGCGACCAGAGTTTGAAGAAATCACGGTGGTCCTGAAAGGTATGGTGCGGGTGGAGTATGACGGTGGCTCACTGGAGGTACGGGCCGGACAGGCTGTGGTGGCATACCCCGGTGAGTGGATTCGCTACAGTAGCCCGGAGCCGGAAGGCGCTGAATACATTGCGGTTTGTCTGCCGGCATTTTCACCCGATACGGTGCATCGCGACTACTAGTGTTGGGTGAACTATCCCTAAAAAAAACGCCGTGGTAGAAAGGTAGCCTTTCCCCACGGCGTTTTTTCTTGTACCATTCTCTACATAATTACTTAGGATAAAAGCCTTATCTACTAATTCGGCATCAGAATTTTATCGATAGCGTGAATGACGCCATTACGGGCCTCAATATCCGCTACGATGACATTAGCGTCGTTAACCATAACACCACTGGTTAGGTCAACCATAACTGTTTGTCCCAGGAGTGTTGGTACTGGTCCGGTAGTAAGGTCAGTGCTGTATACCTTACCGGCCACTACGTGGTAGAGTAGTATGCTCTTGAGGGTTTCAATGGGTAAAGCAGTCGCTACGTTGTTGGGATACAGACCCAACTCAGCAAAAGCTTCGTCGGTAGGCGCAAATACCGTCAGTTGGTTAGAAGATACGGCACTGGCCAGCCCGGTACGAGCCAGCGCTACATTAAGGGTACTGAAGGTTGGCTTTTTGGCGCGGGCGTTAGCGTGGCTACTCCCCCCCAATACGTCGACAATACTTTTGGAGGCAGCCCTTGCTTCTGCGGGCTGCAGCTGCTCTTGGCGGTCACACGACGAAACCAGAACGGCAATGCTTAGCACGAGAGCAATTTTGAAAACAGATAAAGCTTTTACGCCGGCGAATAATTCTTTTTTCATACAAGAAGCTTTTAATGGTGAATTATAAAGTTGGTAGTGAACAAGAGAATGATGTACAGTACTACTAACCTTAACTCACTTTATTTTGTTTAACAAAAGTTAAACAAAATAAAATTGAAAAGCAGTTATGAACTAAGTAAGCTTTTTTTATTTGTTTGCTGCGCGCACAATCTCTATTGGGCAGGATAAAATAAACGTAAAATTACAGAGATCGCTGCTGACTACTAATCCTCCGATGACAGGCCGAGACGCTGCTCTAACCCAGCACCTCCCGCAGCACCGGCAGGGATTTGACTTCGCCGACGCTGTCGATGTGAAGGCGGTAGTAAGCTACCAGGGCATCCAGCAGATCGGCGCGGTCGGCGCGGGTCAGGCGAACCGGGGTGCCGAGGGGCAGACGCAGGAAGGTGTTAAGCGCTGCGGTGGTCGATTCGTTGCGCAGAAATGGGTAGGAATGTTCCTGTAACTGCCCTTCAAACTCGCGGGCGCTTTCGGGGCCGAAGCCCAGGAAAAACGATAGCTTCAGCAGAAAAGCCAGGTGGAAGTTTTCGTAGCTGCTCTGTGCTTCTTCCAGAAACAATACCGAATCTTCCAGAAATCGAAATAGTACCGGATTACCGGCTTCTTCTTTCAGGGATTTTGTCAGGATTTCGGTTATAAACAGCGCCATACTCGACTTCGCTACCTCAAACGGAATGCTCTGAAACGGATGAATGGTTTTTACCTCCGACAGCCGGTGCAGGTCACGGTCGTCTTTGTAGTAGACCACCATATCCAGCAGGGTCAGCGGCTGAAACAGGGCTATTTTGTTGGACTTATTTTTGGCCGACCGGACGCCGTTGATGATGTAGCTTTGCAGTCCAAATTCTTCGGTATAGACGCGGGCAATGATTGACGTTTCGCGGTAGCGAATATAGCTCAGGGAAATTCCTCGGGTTTTCTGTAGCATGGAGCAGGGGGCTGGGGCGGTCCGTCGTTACGGCATGGGGCCAGGGGCAGGGTGTATGCCGCATGCTCCATATCGTCACCCATTTACTAAACTACGGATTTTCCGGAGAAGTTCTGCGAGTTGAGTGGCCACCAAAGGTTACTGTTTTAGCGCAATCATCGGCTTGTCCGGCTTAATTTCTTCATTGGCCGACTGAAGAACGATGTCACCTTCGGCCAGTGGGCCAAACACTTCGACCTTATCGCCGACGCCCATACCCTGACTGACATCGACCCATTCGGTGCGGCCATCGGTTAGCCGGATAATAAAACGGCGCTCCTGTGAGGTAACCACGGCCGAAGGGGGTACCAGAAACGATGGCTGGCTCCGGGCTACCCCCATGCGGGCATCCGCAAACATCCCGGCTTTCAGTTCCCCGTTGGCGTTATCGACGGTGAATTCCCAGGTTTCGGTTCGGGTGCGGGGGGCAATCGTTTCCGACTTTCGGGAGAGGGTACCGTTGAACAGCTTACCGGGAAAGGCTTTCACCGTAAAGGCGAGCTTCCGGGCAGGAAGCTCGCTGCCCGTCAACGCTTCCGGAACGGCTATCCGCAGCCGCAGCGTACGGTTATTTTCCATCTCCAGCAGGGGCTGATTGCTGCCCACCAGTGCACCGGGGTCGGCCGTACGCCGGGTCACTACGCCCGCAAACGGAGCCCTTAAGGTCAGGTAGGCCTGCTGGTCGCGCAGGGAGCGCAGCATCTGCCGCGCTGATACCCAGCCGGTACTGTCGGCCCGCATCTGATTCCGGGCGACTTCCACCTCCCGGGCGGATACGGCTCCGGCACCCTGCCGCGCAGCCGCTAACCGCCGGTGCAGATCCTGGCTGTTCTGAAAGCGGGCCAGCGCGGTTTGCACGTTGGCATTGGCTTCGGCCACTTTAGACGCCAACTCCGGGGCATCGAGTACGGCCAGCAACTGACCGTGCGAAACACGAGAGCCGATGTCTACCGGAATGCGCCGAACAAACCCCGGCACTTTGGCGTAAATCTGGACCCGCTCAAGCGGGTGTAATTCGGCCGGCAGGCTGATGTCCTTGCGCACCGACTCGGCACGAAGGACGATTACCTTAGCCGAGTCGGGCCCCTGGGTGGTTGGCGTCGTTGCCGTCTCAGAGCGCCTGTTGCAGCCGGACATCGTCTGGAGAAGGCCGTAACAGGAAAGAAGTATAAGGCAAAATTTTATCGGTTGCATACGCGGTTTATACAGGTTGGGAAGAGGCATCAAAATAACGGCTGTTCGGGTCGGTGGGGTCCAGCGATGCGTTGACCGCCGGCCGCCGGCCAATAACGGCCTGGTATACCAGCGGCAATATCCAGAGCGTGCTGAGCGTCGAGAAGAGCAACCCACCAATCACGGCGATGGCCAGCGGAGCGGTTTGCTCACCCCCTTCGCCCAGTCCGCTGGCCATCGGAATCATCCCAGCGACCATGGCCAGGCTGGTCATCAGGATAGGCCGCAGGCGAGCGGTAGCACCCTGTATGGCCGGAATCTGATCCCTATCCGTACGGCGGTAAGTTTCGGCATTAGTGACGAGCAGAATGGCGTTGGCCACTGCAACCCCCAGGGCCATGATACAGCCCATAAACGACTGAATATTCAGGGTCTGGCCGGTTAGCCAGAGCAGGAGCAGCGAACCCGCAATCACCGCCGGTACCGTCGAAAGCACCACCAGTGCCAGCCGCAGGGACTGGAAGTTAGCCGCCATCAGGAGAAAAATTACGCCCACGGCAATCATCAGGCCCGACTGCAATTCGCCCAGGGTTTGCTCCAGCAACTCAGCCTGACCCCGCAGATTTATCTTGAGACCTTTAGGCAGTTCGCCCAGGTTACCGATGGCCCGGCGGATGTCGCTTACTGCCCGGCCCAGGTCTTCCTGCTCCACATTGGCCGTCAGCGTAACAAAACGCTGCTGGTTCAGCCGGTCGTACTCGCCGACGCTGGTGATCCGTTTCCAGTCGGCTACTTCTCTGAAGGCGACACTCTGGACGCCGGAACGCACGGGAATCTGTTCAATGTCTTCGGGCTGCTGCAACTGGTAGGGTGGTACCTCCACCTGAA
Organism: Nibrella saemangeumensis; assembly: GCF_039541915.1. Classification (NCBI taxonomy): domain Bacteria; kingdom Pseudomonadati; phylum Bacteroidota; class Cytophagia; order Cytophagales; family Spirosomataceae; genus Nibrella; species Nibrella saemangeumensis. Next base: position 133,229 of record NZ_BAABHD010000003.1, on the reverse strand, counting down.
CCTGGTAGGCGTTACCGGCCGCTTTGTCAATCCAGTAATTCGGCTGCACAAACCGGCTGGAGGAGGTGGCTGTGACCAGCGACTGCCCGATTTCGCCGGTTGTCAGGCCCAACTGTCCCGCCTTAACGCGGTCAATGGTCAACTGAAGGCTCGGGTAATCCAAAGGGGTTGCAATCTGAGCGTCGCGCAGGTACGGAATACCGGCTAGCTGTTGCTGAAGCCGTGCCGCTACCTGACGGCCTTCGGCCAGGTTCTTGCCAACTACGGCAATCTCCACCGGATTGGTGGAACCCAGGTTCATAATCTGGTCGACCAGGTCGCCCGGCTCGAAGGAGAGCTGAAGCCCCGGTATGGTCTTCGCTACTTCTTCCCGCAGTTTTTCGGCAAAAACATCCGTATCGACCGCAGCCTTATCGGTCAGGTTAACCTTCAGGACAGCCTCGTGCGGTCCGCTCGTCCACAGGTAAATGGTGTTGATGGGGTAGCTGGACGGTTGCGTACCGATAAACGCCGAGGTGATGGCTACCCCACCCGGACCGGCAATGCGGTGAACGGCTTCCAGCACCTGGTGCGTAGCATCTTCGGTGCGCTCGATGCGGGTGCCGGTCGCCAGCCGCAGCCGCAACTGATACTGACCCGTGTTGGATTTTGGGAAAATATCGGTACCAAGTCCGGTATAAAGGACAACGGCTAAGCCTATCGTAACGAACAGATAAACCGGCACCAGCCAGCGTCGCCGGGGGAGCTGCGTTTCCAGACTCCGGCGAAAGCGGGTTTGCCACCGCTCAAACCGCTCCGTGCCGGTATGCGACACGGTATCTTTCAGCAGGTAGTTGGCCGCCACCGGCACAAAGGTCTGCGAAAGAAAAAACGAGGCAATCATAGAAAAGCCAACCGCCAGCGATAGCGGCAGGAACAGCGCACGCGGGGTTCCCGACATAAACAGGGCCGGCACAAAGACGGTCAGGATACTTAGCAGAATCAGCAGCTTGGGCCAGGCAATTTCCCGGCTTGCGTCCCATATGGCCCGGCTCTTGGGTTGCCCCATTTCCTGATGCCGGTGAATATTCTCGATGGTTACCGTGGCCTCATCAACCAGAATACCCACGGCCAGGGCCAGTCCGCCCAGCGTCATCAGGTTCAGCGTCTGACCGGTCAGGTAAAGCCCGATTACCCCGGCCAGCAAGGCCAGCGGAATGGTTATGACCACAATGAGGGCGCTGCGCCCGTCGCCCAGAAACAGCAGCACCATCAGGCCCGTCAGAATGGCACCGAGGCCACCTTCGGTCAGCAGGTTTTTCAGGGCGTTGATTACGTAACCCGACTGGTCGAACTCATATGATACGCCAATGTCTTCCGGAATAGCCGCCTGCATGTCGGGCAGGGCTTTCTTGACGGCCTGCACCACTTGCCAGGTAGAGGCATCGGCGCGTTTGGATACGTTCAGGTACACCGAGCGTTTGCCGTTAATGAGGGCGTAGCCGGTGGTCATATCAGACCCCATTTCAATCTGCGCCAGGTCCCGGACGTACACGGCCGGTCCCGAACCAGGCTGTACCGGAATACTCTCCAGCTCACGAATGTTGTCGATCATCGTGTTCTGGGGCGTAATCAACTGCTGGTTACCTACCCGCAGCGCCCCGGCCGGGCTGATGGTATTGCCTTTGGCAATAGCGGCAATCAGCTCATCGGGAGAAATGTTGTAACTGCGGAGCCGTTCGGGGTCGGCGCGCACCAGCACCGTTTTCTGGTTACCCCCAAACGGCGGGGGAGCCGATACGCCCGGTAAGGTGGAAAACATGGGTCGGACCTTAAACAGCGCGAGGTCCTGAATTTCGCCCAGCGCCCGCGATGAACTGGTAAATACCAATTGCCCGACCGGGACACTGCCGGCATCGAACCGGGTGATAAACGGCGGTACCGTTCCCGGCGGCATAAACGCCCTCGACCGGTTTACATACCCAACCACTTCCGCCATGGCCTGGCTCATATTGGTGCCCTCGTGAAACTGCAATTTCAGCAGCGACACGCCTTGTACCGATTTGCTCTCCACGTATTTGATACCGGTAACGTAGAGGAAGTGGTACTCGTAATAAGACGTAATCAGGGCCTCTACCTGCTGCGGAGACAAGCCGCCGTAGGGCTGCGCTACGTAAATAGTGGGTAAACTCAGGTTAGGAAAGATATCAATGGGCATCTTCCGGATGGTGCCGATGGCCCCTGCGATGAGGCCAACCAGCACCACCAGCACGGTGATGGGGTTACGGAGAGCTTGCTGGATCAGGCGAATCATGCGTTAGTCAAGAGCTTGTAAAAAATAAGACAGGTCGCCCCTGGCGTAAGCTTCGAGCAGCAATGCCCGCCAAACGGCCAGCGTAGCCACCTGATTGTCACTTTCGGCCTTGAGCAGCGCGTATTGCGTCTGGATAACGTCGGTGAGGCTGACCAGCCCGGTCTGGTACCGAACCTGCAGGGCCGTATACGCCTGTTGCGCAGCCTGCACCTGAAGCGGCAGTCGCCGGGCTACCTGTTCGGTCTGCTGCCGGAGCAGCGCGGCCGACCGGCGCTGACCATCCAGCGTGAGCCGGGTCTGGTTGAGCCGCTCGGCGGCCGCCTGACGCCGAAAATCCTGCTGCGACAGCAGGGCCGTGCGTTCGGCGGCCCGGAGCAGGGGGACTGTTAGGTGAACACCGGCACCGTAGTTGAACCGGCTAAAGGCCAGCCCTTCCCACGTATTCACTTCACCCCGGTAATCGATGCCGGAGCCACGGGCGTAGGTTGTGCCCCAGAAGGTAAGCCGGGGCAGGTACGACCGGCGAATCTGCGTTCTTCGCGCCAGTTCCAGATCAACCTGCGTCTTGCCGATTTGCTCGGCGGGATGCAGGTCGGTATTCGCTGCCGGCTGGGTGCGGGGTAATCTGGCTAGCAACTGGGTGTCGGTCAGGGCAAAGGTAGTGTCAGGGGTAGCGATCCACTCTGCCAGCGTCAGGCGGGCCTGGTCGGCTGCGGCCTGGGCGTTGATTTGCTCGACTTCCGCGCGGATTAGCTCTGACCGGACCAGGGCTGTGTCCAGTTCGGGACGAAGGCCCTGCCGGACCAGCGTTCGTACCTGCCGGAGCAGCGAGTCGGCGCGGGCGGTATTACGCCCGGCCAGCCGGGCCAGTTCCTGTTGCAGAAGGGCATCCAGGTAGGCTTTGGCTACGCTAGCTACAATGCGCAGCCGCTCATCAGACCCTTCGGCCAGCTTCACTGCCAATTCGGCTTCGGCCACGGCCATCCGGCTATCGAGGTACCCGAACGTAAACGGCGACCAGTTCATGAGGAAGCTGGCAGCACTGCCGGCAACTGGCTGCGCATTATTACCCGTGGAAGGCGGACCGCTAATCGGCAGCAAACCGGCCGGGTAAAACATGCCGGTGAGGTTATTGTAGGTAGCCAGATTGGCCTGTGCCGTGGCATCCAGCGACGGCAGGAGCGAGGTCTTCAGGACGTTCGTCTGCTGCCGGGTGGCGTCGGCTTCGTATCGTTTGGCGTTCAGCGACGGGTATCGTTTTTCAGCCTGTTGCAGCAGCGTTTGTAACTGGGTTGCTGATTGGGCGGCTACGGAGCCCGAAAGCAACAGCAGCCCTATAATCCGGCAGAGGTACTGCGGAGTCATCAGAAGCAAAATAGAGGAGATACAGGTTTGTGGTTTCTTTTTAAATACAGACAAAAATAAGCCAGTTCACCGGCCGACCATGGTAAAAAGAAAGGTTTGTTTGGTATTTTTGAAAAACGCACGTAGCACATTCCCGTATGCAGCCACTTACCGTTACCGCATCATCGTTTGAGGTGAAAAATAAGCTTGAGCCGGACAAGCTCTTCAAGGTGTCACGGTTTAAGGAGCTCATTAAGCGCACCCGGCCGCATAAGCATGACAACTACTACGAGATAATCGTGTTGTTTGAGGGAGCCGGCTTTCACTGGCTCGATGCCGAGCCTTTCCAGGTTGCTCCGCCGACGGCGTATGTGCTGAAGCCGGGGCAGTTACACTGCTGGCAGTTTACCGGAGTTCCGAAAGGGTTTGCCGTGCTGTTTAAGGAGGAATGGGTACACGCCATTCACGACGCGCATCTGTTCAATCTGTTGAAGGAACTGGAGCAGGAAATTTCGCTGAGTGTCGGGGCCGACGTGCATCTGCTGCTGCTCGAAATTGAAAAAGAGTACCTGAACCCTACTCCTCATTCGCAGGTAGTGCTGCAGGGGCTGTTGCAGGTGTTGTTTGCGCGTTTACTCCAGAACCGGAAAGCAGTAGCGACGGTCGCGGCCGGCAGCGAACAGCTATTCCGGAAGTTCCTGAGTCTGCTCCGGAAACCGGGTGGACCCATTTCGCAGCGGGTATATGAATACGCCTGTCAACTCGGCGTATCCCCGCAAAACCTAAATGCCATCTGCCGGCGGGTCAGCGGAAAGAAAGCGAGTGAGCTTATTGCGGAGCAGGTAATCCTGGAGTCGAAGCGGTACCTGTTGCATACCGACCATACCATCTCCGAAATCGCCTACCAGCTCAGTTTTGGCGACCCGTCCCATTTCGTTAAGTATTTCAAAAAGTACATAGGCCAGACGCCCAAGCAGTTTAAATCCGCTAATCAGTTGTAGGCGCGGCCTGCTTTTGCAGATATTCATTCACCTCACCGGCCGTTTGCCGCGCCGAGCGGTTGACGCCAATCAGCGTGGCGGAAGCGAAGCCCGTCCAGCCGCCGTAGCCGACCAGCCATAAGCCGGGCTGGCGACTGGCTCTGGTACCTTCCGTAGCTACCTTGCCATCCTCTTCTACGACGCCCAGCGGTCTCAGGAAGTGCAGTGCCGGCCGAAACCCTGTACACCAGATAATCGCATCAATAGTCTCCGGCGTACCATCCGGCCAGACGACGCCATCAGGAAGTAAGCTAATGAATGGCCGGCGGGCGTGCAGTACATCGCGCTCGCGAGCCTCCTTTACGCTGGGGACCATCACAATAGTCTCCAACCCGCCCGGCGGTGGGGCAGACCCATCCTGTTGGGCGGCATTATACCGGGCAGTAGCCGCCTGAAACAGCTGCCGGCCATCAACCTCATCGGGCAGAAAGTTGGGCTCGTCCAGCGTCACCCATTGGGTAGTAGCTACACGGGATACTTCGGCTAGAATCTGGGCGGCCGAATTGCCGGCCCCGACAATCAGGACCTTTTTGCCCCGGAATTCATCGGGTGAGCGGTACTGGGCAGAGTGCAGTTGTGTGCCGCTGAACAGCTCCTGACCGGGGTAGTAAGGCCAGTAGGGATTGCTCCAGTTACCTGTCGCGCAGATTAGCGTTCGGGTTCTGTACTCGCCCTGGTTGGTGTGCAGTACAAACATATCTTCGTGGTGTTCCACCGTTTCTACCTGCACCGGACGCAGAACGGGAAGGTTGTACCGTTTTTCATACTGCGTCAGGTAAGTGATTACCTCAAGGCGGGTAGGAAAGCCCTCCTGGGCCGACGGCATGAGCCAGCCGGGTAGCGAACTGGCTTCGGCGGGCGAAAACAGCCGCAGCGAATCCCAGCCGTGTTGCCAGGCACCGCCCGGCTGCGGCTGGTTGTCCAGAATCAGGTAGTTGCTGGTGTACCGGCGCAGGTGGTAAGCGGTAGCCAGTCCGGACTGGCCACCGCCGATGATAATGGTATCAAAGTGCCTGTGAGCATTCATGCTGAGCTATTCCGTAGTTGGTAGTTACGACATATACTCGTTAACAAATTGCCGGCTATACTGCTTAATCTGGTCTCGCACGGCCCTGAACTGGTCCATTATCTCGTCCGGTGTCCCCGTAGCCTTAGCCGGGTCGGGAAAGTTATAATGAAACGTCTGCGCGGTCGAAGGAAAGTACGGGCAGCGCTCCCGGGCGTTATCGCAGACGGTAATGACAAAATCGAAATCCACATGCTGGTACTCGTCCACGTGGTTTGAGGTATGCTGTGCGATGTCGATGCCGTCTTCGGCCATGACCGTTACCGCCCTGGGATTAAGACCGTGGGTTTCTACCCCGGCGCTGTACACCGTAGCGCGGTCACCGGCGAAGTGTTGCAGATAGCCGTGAGCGATTTGGCTGCGGCAGGAATTGCCCGTACAAAGGACCAGAATATTCATGCGTGTTTAGATTGAATCAGCAGGTTTACTTTTCGGCATAAACTGTTACGCTGAAAATTCCTTTACCTTCCTCACGATAGGCCTGAATGTCGGCTTCGCTGAGGTAGTTTCGCAGGACGTCTTCGGGCAGATGAATTTCCCGTTTCTTCTGAAGCCGGATGTTCCGGAATCCGGCTTCGTCAACCACCGCCAGATAATCTGTCAGTTGAATAGCGCCGGAAACGCAACCGGCATACAGTTCGGCATCACGTTGCAGCCCCTCCGGCAGATCGCCTTCCAGCACAATATCCGATACGCTGAAGTGACCACCGGGCTTCAGAATCCGGTATGTCTCCTCAAACGCTTTCCGCTTGTTCGGTACCAGGTTCATCACGCAGTTGCTGACAACGACATCGGCCAGATTGTTGGGCAGGGGCATGGTTTCAATGTCACCGAGCACAAATTCCACGTTGGTGTAGCCAAGCGCTTCGGCGTTCTGGCGGGCGCGGCTGACCATTTTTTCGGTAAAGTCGAGGCCAATTACGCGGCCGGTTTCGCCCGTTTCGGCGCGGGCAACAAAGCAGTCGTTGCCGGCACCCGAGCCAAGGTCAACCACCACGTCGCCGGGTTTGATCTGGGCAAACTGCGTCGGCAGACCGCAGCCGAGGCCAAGGTCGGCGCCAGAAACATAGCCTTCCATGTTCTGGTAGCTTTCGGCCATCTGAATACCTTCCAGCAGGTCCGTAGCCGGGCTGCAGCAGGAGGTTGGTACGCTGGCTTCGGAGCTACAGCCGCAGCCGCAACTGGTGACCGGGCCGGAGGATGGTTCGCTTTGCGCGATTTCGCTGTACTTCTGCTTAACGATTTCTTTGAGTTCTGTGGACGTTGCCATATGAAAGGTTGTTTTGGTGTGAATAGATAAGGTTTAAACTAATGATTTCTTCATGACGACAGCTGAGGCCGGGCAAAGCTGGCTGAACTGCTGTGTAGCGGCTACCGGCGATGGAACGGTGTTGCGCTCAACGCGTTCAAAGCCGTATCGCTCAAAGTATTGGTCGGCGGTGGTGGTGATCAGGTAAGCCTCCCGAACGCCTTGTTGTCGGGCAGTCTCCAGAACGGCATCGACGAGCCGGCGGCCCAGTTTGTGGTCGCGGTAGTCAGGGTCGACGGCTACTGAACGAAGCAGTCCGATGCTTTCAAAGGATTCAACGCCGGCAGAGCCAATCAGGCGTTCGTCATCCAGGGCGACAATAAAGCCCGGCAGGCCAGTAGGTAAATCGTTGACAGGGAGCTGAACAGACTCTAAAAGCGCCGATACCGTAGGCTGGTGGTCAGGTTGAGCGGGTTTTATGTGGATAGCCATACAGGTTAATAGGGATAAGAAGGTTGAAGTTTTAGAAAAAGGGAAGATTACACTCCCGTAATCTTCCCGTAATCGGGCTTAACAGCACGGGCTGTCACCGCAACAGTCGCAGATAGCACCACCGCAGCACTCAGGGGTGCAGCAGCCTTGTTCGCAGCAATTCTCGTTGTTCATGGTTTATCAATTTACAGGTAAAACAAAAATTTCGTACAACGTCATCGTAATTTTACGATAAATAAGGGCAAAAAAAATCAGCAACAGGTATTACCGGTGAAGGCGTCCAAAAAAGCTCCCAATGTCGCTTTTGCCTCTTCCCATACGGGTTCGTTGATGCAATAACATACCCGTGGCGGGTTGACGCTGCCTTTGATCAGGCCAACCCGGCTCAACTCTTTCAGGTGCTGCGACACAGTAGCCTGCGCAATGGGTAGTTCATCGACCAAATCTCCGCAAACGCAGCTTTTGGTCGCAATCAGATGCTGCAGAATGGCTACCCGCGCCGGGTGCGCCAGCGCTTTGGCCAGATCGGCGATGCGGTTCTGTTCCGCCGTAAATACTTCCGTTTTCGTAACGCCCATCCTTTGTCCCGGCTGGCAAAGCAGCCGGATTTTGTTAAATACCTAGTATGTATTAGTGTCTCGATTATTATATCGCAATATTACGATGAAAGGTTCAGTTATGGTAAAAAAAAATAAAAAATTTCTTTACCGGGTATGAAACTCTATAGAACCCGCTCCGGCATTGTGGTTGAGCACGATTCCCGTTTCTTCCGCGCCCCATCTGACGACTGGGATTACCTGGTCAATGAAGACAACCTTCACGACTTTCTGCAACGCGAAGTCCTTTCCACGGCCGCTTCCGACGAGTACCGGCGCTGGACGGAGCAGGAACTCATGCCGCCCATCGGCCAGCAGGAAATCTGGGCCTCGGGGGTAACCTATCTCCGTAGCCGTAACGCCCGCATGGAGGAATCGAAAGATGCCGGGGGTGGAGATTTTTACGAGCGGGTGTATGATGCCGAGCGGCCTGAATTGTTCTTCAAATCTACCGCAGCGCGGGCCGTTGGTTCGGGCGATGCGGTGCGGCTTCGGAAGGATTCAAACTGGAATGTGCCGGAGCCGGAGCTGACCCTGTTTATTACCAGTTCGGGGAAAATTGTGGGTTACACCTGCGGCAACGACATGAGCTCCCGCGACATCGAAGGCGAGAACCCTTTGTACCTGCCCCAGGCCAAGACCTACGACGGTAGTGCCGCCATCGGCCCCTGCCTGTATATACCGCAGGAGCCAATTCCTTCTGATACGACCATCCGGCTGCAGATTTTGCGGGATGGCCAACCCGCTTTCGATGAAAGCATCCGCATTGACCGTATGAAGCGGAAACATGACGAACTGGCCTCGTTCCTGTTCCGTGAGCTGTCCTTTCCTCACGGCTGCTACCTGATGACCGGTACGGGTATCGTTCCTCCTGACAATTTCACCTTACAGCCCGGCGATGTGGTTCGGATTACCATTGACGGGGTAGGAGCGCTGGAAAATACGGTTGTTCAGTAGCTTTTGTCCTGCTGAGGTTTTTGTCCTGCTGACGCAGGAAGCATCTTATGTGTAGACCAACCCTTAAGATGCTTCCTGCGTCAGCAGGACAAAAACACTAAGATACCACCCGCACACACTGTTTTACCTCCGCGACCTTCTGCCGCAGCCGTTCCAGGTCGGTATCCATCACGGTAACGTGCCCCATTTTGCGGAAGGGTTTGGTAATGGCTTTGCCGTACAGGAAAGGAAAGACACCCGGCATACCCAGCAGTTGCTCGAACCCTTCGTAGCGGGCCGGGCCGGTATGGCCGGGTTCGCCCAGCAGGTTAACCATGGCGGCCGGCTGGTAGGCGGTGGTATCGCCCAGCGGAAGGTTCAGAATGGCCCGCCAGTGCTGCTCATATTGTGAGGTGACATTGGCCCGGATGGTGTGGTGGCCGCTATTGTGCGGTCGGGGCGCTACTTCATTGACCAGAACGTCTCCGTCTTTTGTCAGGAACATCTCCACCGCCAGCAATCCTACAATACCAAAGGCTTCGGCGGTTTGGCGGGCAATGTCCTGTGCCTGCTGATTGACGGCTTCGGGTATTTCGGCCGGCGCAAACAGATATTCCACCAGATTCTGCTCCGGGTGAAAGACCATCTCGACCGTCGGAAAGGTCATCATCTCACCCCGCTCGTTGCGGCCGACGATGACGGCCAGCTCTTTGTTAAAATCTACGGCTTTTTCCAGCACACCCGGCGCATCGAACGCCTTATGGACTTCGTCGGCGGAGGCTATGCGTTGTACACCCCGGCCGTCGTAGCCGTCGCGGCCGAGCTTGTGGAAGGCCGGCAGGAATTCGGTGAACTGCGTGACGTGTCCACGGTCGTCGGTGAGGATAAAATCGGCGGTAGGCAGGTTGTGGTCCCGGAAAAACTGCTTCTGAACGCGCTTGTCCTGAATGGTTCGGATAACCGACGGCTGCGGATATACCTTTTTGCCTTCCCGTTCGAGCGCTTCCAGGGCGTCGACGTTTACCTTTTCAATTTCGATCGTCAGCACATCCACTGACTGACCAAACTGGTAGACGGTATCGTAGTCGGTGAGTGAGCCTTGTTGGAACGAGGTAGCCAGGTGGCGGCAGGGGGCTTCGGCGTCGGGGTCGAGGATATGGACCCGGAGGTTCCAGTCAATGGCGGCCTGCAGGAGCATTAGCCCCAACTGCCCTCCACCTAAAATGCCAATCGTCTGAGAAGAAAGTGATGAGATCATGCGGGTGTTGAATCGTCCCGCAAAAATAGGGATAAGCCTTATTGTCCGACCTCTTTTCTGATTAATTCCCGTACTTTCAGGCTGGTGAGCCAGGTATCGCCGTACGAAGACATGGTAAAAATAATACCGGCGATCTTCTGCTTCCGGTTTATCCACGGGTGTACCCCAAAAATTCCCGGTGAACTTACTTCGGTAGGGGTACTGGAACCGGGGTTAGTTACATCCCGCCATACGCCAATGCCGTACCGCAGTGGTGTCTGAACGCCCGTTGGTGTATACGGATTCTGCGGATACACCGTGTACGCCATGCTCGCGCCGTTGGTCTGGTCTTTTTCCATCTCCTGTATAGCAGCTTCACTCAATACCCGCTGTCCTTCGTATACCCCGTTGTTAACGAGCATTTCCAGAAAGTTGAGGTAGTCTGGTCCGACCGAGGCCGCGCCAATAGCAATGCCGGGATTATTCCCGTTTGTATACACCGTATATAGCATATTACAGGGCTGGGCAATTTTTTCCTTGAATAGCACCGGCCAGCTTTTGCCGGAGGCTACTTCGGCCATCCGGCCGGCGACATGCATACCCAGATCGCCGTAGAAAAAGGCGGTGCCGGGTGTGGAGAGCAGTTTGGTAGTGCGGCCAATGGAATCAACGGCCTGCGCCAGCGTCAGCACCCGGCGCACCTCAAAACCCTGCGGGGTATTGCCGGGCAGACCGGAGGTATGCGAAAACAGCTGCCGGAGGGTAATATGGCCTTTACCGTAGCGGGTGAAATTGGGCAGGTATTTACCAACGGTATCATTTAAAGAGAGCTTACCTTCGTCAACCAGCGCCATAATGACGGCACCTGACAGCCACTTGGTGGCCGAAGCGAGCGGGATGGCTTCCCGCTTGTTCATGGCCAGCTCGAACTCATAAACCGGCCTCTCCGCCTGACTTACCAGCACCAGCACATTGCCCCGGTACCGGGCAATACTATCCAGCAATACCTCCGTGACAGGCTCAAAGTTGTAGACTCTGGGCGTAACGTCTTTGGGAGATCGGCAGGATAAGATTGCGGTCAGCGACAGCAGGAGGCAGGCCAAACGTATCATACAGGCTGCGTTTAAGATCGAAAGGTAGCCATAGGTAACAGAATAGTCAAGCGTGTGAATAGGTTGAGAACCAGGCCCGGACAAATGCTTTCGGCCGGGCCTGGGCTATATTACAGCGTTTTCTCCACCAAACCACCTTTACGGCTGTCAACCTCTACCGTGTATTTATCTTTACTGCCCCGCACAAGCCAGCGAACCCGGACGGAACCCATACCGGGAATGTTTGGCACCTCAATGGTAGCGGGGTTGTTTTTCTGCTCCCTGGCCAGGTTCATATCGGCGTTTTCGACCACCATGGCGGCAATAACATTGGCTCCCTTGAGCGTGATGTAATCCGGCCGTTCGATTTTGTACTTCACATCATGCGCCGAGTGTGTCGGGATGACGCGCTGATTAACTACCAGCGCCGTTACCTCCGTCAGGCCATTACCGAGCGAGCGTGCCGTAATCGAATGCACGTCCACCTTAGGCGTCTGGTACGCGTGAAAAAGCGTAAACGCCATGTTGCGGTGAGCATCCTCCTCCAGCATAAAGCCGGGATGATTTCGGATGAAGTTCTTCTTCGAACCGCCTATCTCGATATCCCCGTACTGCGGGTGCTTGTACGACTTCCAGGCAACGTAGGCATCATCGAACAGCAGGTACTTGCTGAACTCGTTGAACTCATTATTATTGAACCGATTCTCATTATTTTTCTGCCGGAACAGCATGTTGGACGTCATCAGCTCATTAGAGAAGGTGAAGATGCCCCGGCCCAATGCCAGCCAGTCAATTTCACCCCCGTATACGGTGTACAGATCTTTGTAGATGACGTAGTAATTGTAGCCGGGAATGATTTTCTCCCCGGTTTTGCCGATGACGTCATACACGGCAATATCCGAGGGTGAATAGTACTGCTGATCTTCTTCAGCACCCGGCCCGCGCAGGAACATACCACCGTAGTTGTGGTAGCTCTGGGCTCCGGCAATATTCGGATGACTCATAATGAACTTCTTAATAGCCTGTGTCTCAGGCAGAGTGCCGGGGTAGTACAGTGCTCCGTTCTGGACGTAGTTCGGCTGCCAGCCCCAGCCCCAGTCGCGGTTGGGATCGTAGGAGCCAACGGGGTCTTCGTTGACCAGCCCGTCGCCATCGTTGTCAATACCCTCGTAACCCAGCATTTCGTACTCACCGGGCTCCTCGGGCTTCGCCGGAATCATGCGCGTGGGGTCGTTGGGGTCCTGCTTCCAGCGGCCAACGGGTGATTTCCGGCGCATCATCACAATGTTGCCATCACCATCGAGATCATCGAATTTATCTTCATCAACGTAGCCGTCGCCATCATCGTCCAGCGGCAGCATACCCGATCGGGGCGAGTTGGCGTTGTTTGGGTTCCGGATAAAGTCTTCGCGGGCGTCGGGGTTGATGGAGGGGGCGATGTAAAACACCTTGTCCTTCAGCAACTGGGTAATGTACTCGGCATTCCCGAAGTTTTCGGCCAGGTACCAGGCGGTATACATGGCGATTTCGGAGCCCTGCAACTCGTTGGAGTGGATGTTGCCATCAATGTAAAACCCGGGTTTGCGATCGGCATTGCCCGTTTTTGTATCCGTTACGATCAGCACCCAAAGATCCCGACCCTGCACGGTTTTGCCCATCGACTCGTATTTGACGAGGTTGGGATGCGCCTTGGCCATGTCCTGGCAGAACTTGGTGATGCCAGCGTAATCGTTGTAGTGGTTCCAGCGCATCGGTACTTTAGGATTGGCTGGCGAACCAATGGCACGCATGCCCGTCAGTTCGTCATTTTGGGCGGGTTTCTGCTGGGCAAATGAGGGTATGGTGAGCAGGCTGCTGAGAGCCAGAATAAAGATTTTTTTCATAATTTGAGGATGCACGCAGGGTTAGCGAAGGGTAACATCTACCGTTTTGGTGCCGGTCATGGCGTTGCCGGCTTCGAGAATGGCGCGGCCGGTACCGTTGACCAGGAACGATACTTCCATGGATTCGCCGGCCGCCATTGGGCCGCGCAGCACCATCCGCCGACCAGACACGACCGACTGGCCGTTACCCGTTTTCAACTCTACTTTCATTTTAGGCACAAACCGTACCCGGTCGCCAATTTCGGTGCCGGTTGGCATCAGGCCCCGGTTTATTACCTGCGCCGTTACCCGCGTCAGGCCACCTGACAACGATTCGGTCCGGACATTGACAATGTCGATAACCGGCATTTGACGGGCCAGCGCCGTGAGGAACCGGACGTGCTTATCGGCACTCTCGTTGAGGAGGGTTACCGGAGGGTTCAGTTTGGCAAAAGGTGCGATACCGCCTACCTCTGCTTTCCGGCCGGGGAAGTCAGGATGCTCAATGGGTGTCCAGTTGACAAAAGCGTCGCTGATGTTGTTGGCGGCTGCCCATTTCAGGTAACGCACCTCTTCATTTGTCGACGGAGTACCCGCACCGGCATTACGGGCCGGTTCACGTCTGGTGGTATCACGCGGGGTACCGGCGGTGTTATCGGTTTTGGGTAGCCACCAGCCGGGCGTCGAGAAGCTGAACCGGCCGTAATGGTAATAGGCGGTCTGGGCGAAGTTGCCCCTGGTAGCCGGCATGGCCGGGGCGTCTTTCAGGCCGGTCTGGCCGTTGTACAGTTTAGACACCTGATCGCCTACCGTGGCATCTTTTTCCAGCAAACCCGTTATAATGCGCTTGGTGGTTTTGGCCCGGTCAAACTTAGGGGCTTCCGACAGATTATTGTATGGGCCGAACGTAAGCACTGCATAGACATTGGGCGCTTTGTACAGGAAATCGAGCAGCGCACGGTTTTCCGGCTCCGATACCGGCATCTCACCCGAACCGGGGGTAAAGAAGGGGTAATCAAACGTAAAATTTTTGTCCAGCGCAATACCACCGGCGCCATCCTCATTGAAGGAGCCGTCTTTGTCGTTATCAATGCCTTCGGTAATGACGATGTAGCGGCCGGTTTCGCCTTTGGCGGGATCGGCTTTTACCAGCACGCGGGGGTCTTCTTTGCTGGGAATAAAGGTGCCGGTCGGGTCTTCAACGCGCACCTGGGTAATCAGCCCGTCGCGGTTGAGGTCTTCAAACGGGTCTTCGTTGTTTCGACCGTCGCGGTCATCGTCGGTATCGGCCCCGTTGCCGCTGCGCTCGTAGCGGGGGCGGGCCGAGAACTGCTCCTGGGCATCGGGGTTGATGCTGGGGAAAAAGTAAAAGGTTTTGCTGTCCAGCAGCCGGGCTACGCTATCCTGATTGGCGGCCGCCAGGAGTTTCTCGGCGGTTTGGACGGCCAGTTCGGTGCCGGCCAGGTGCGTGCCGTCGACGCCGGCTACAACGGCAACCGCGGGCTTGCCGGCCGCAGGACCCCGGCCGATGGTTAACAGCCAGATGTCTTTGCCGGAGCGGGACTTGCCCACGGATTGCAGCGACGACAGTCCGCCATGCCGGCCGGTGAGTGCCCGCAATCGGGTGGTTAACTGGGCGTGATTGATATACGAAGTGGTAGGCGTCTGGGCCAGAATGGCATCAGCAGTGAGCCAACTGACGAGCAAAGCCGATAACAATCGGTATGTCATGCAAATGAAGTGGGTTGAAAATAAGTGAAACCTTAAAATTAGAGAAAACCCATAAAAAAGCCGCACCCCAGCGTCCGGGGTGCGGCTGTATAGTCGAAAAAAGCAGGCTGTGACTTACTGCCTGATCTCGAACTCAGCGTCTTTCAGACCCTTATTGACCTCAATCTTCTTCACATTGAGCGTCAACTGCATGGGGCCCATTGATTGCTGGATGGTATGCGGAAACCTGATGCCGTTTACTTCTTTGTAGTCGCTAAAGCTGACCGGCACCTGCATCTCGCCCTGGGGACCAGGCTGGGTGGTAATCTGCTGCACCCGGAGGCCGGATTCTGAATCAAAGAAATCGGTCCAGGTGATGCCTTCGTCGGTGGTGTACACCACTTTGTAAGCATCTTTGCCGTTTACTTTTTCGGTGCCGGCCAGGGTGGCTTTTACGCCATTCTGGGCCATCCGCAGTTCGGGGAACGTCCCGCTGGTCAGGGTGATCTGCCGGGCTTCTTTGCCTTCCAGCGTCCGGCCCTGGCCCATCTGCATCATGGAGACCTTGGTGCCGTCGCTGATTATTTTGACCACTTCCATACCCATGGCGTTAACGACCATCGACGATTTGTTGGGTGACATCGTCTTCCGAACCATCTCCATAGCCTGTCCCTGTACTTCGGTCGTCAGGGTTACGGTGATGTCGTTCACTTTCGCCAGCGCTTCTTTACCGCCGATAGCCGCAATGTATTTGTCAATCACCTGCTGGGCGTTCATACCTACCGGAGCCGCTTTGGCAGGCGCTGGGGCATTTACCTTATTACCCTGCGTGTCGTAGTACTCTACATCGCCGAAGCGCTTGAGCTTATCGGCAATCTCGGAGCCTTTTCCCACCACCACAATGTAAACCCGGCTCGGGTCGATGAACTTCTGGGCCATCTGCTGAATCTCGGCATCCGTCACCTTCTCGACGTTCTTCAGGTAATTGGCGTAGTAGTCAGCCGGTAGCCCGTATTGCGCCGTCCGGATGGCGTAGTTGGCGATGGTCTGCGGATTTTCCAGCGAGAAAACGTAGTTGCCGGAGAAGATATTTTTGGTCCGCTTCAGCTCTTCTTCGCTGGGCTTACCTTCCCGGATGGCTCTCAACTCATTCATCAGCTCAGCCACGGCGCTATCGGTAACGGCGGTACGGACACTGGCACCGGCGCGGAAACGGCCGATCAGGCGGTCAGACGTCAGCGAAGAGTTTGCCCCGTAAGTATAGCCGCGCTTTTCGCGCAGGTTCATAAACAGACGGGCCGTGGCACCGCCACCCAGAATATCGTTCATCAGGCTGCTCCGGATCGCATCGGGGGCACCGGGCTTCAACTCAGCCGGAGATACCACCGCAATGACCGATTGAGCCGCACTCGGCCGGTCGACCAGCACGATCTTGGTTTTCTCCGGTGCCTTCGGCATAGTATAGGTGGGCTTCGGCACGTCGCCCCGCTGCCACTTGCTGAAATACTTTTCCACCAGGGTCCGGGCTTCGGCGGGGGTAATGTCACCGACTACGGCCAGGTAGCCGATGTTGGGCCGGAAGTAGGTATTATAAAACGTCCGGGCATCCTCCAGCGTCACCTTATTAACCGTCTCCTCCGTAGCGGTTTCGCCGTACGGGTGGTTCTTGCCATACATCACCGCATTGCTAACCAGCGAGGCAATAGCGTTGGGGTTGTCCTTGCGGGAAGCAATGGCCGAGATATTTTGCTTTTTCAGCTTGTCCAGCTCCGCCTGCGTGAAGTTGGGGTTCAGCAGCACGTCGGCCATCAGTTCCAGTAACTGATTGGTGTGTTTCTTTAGCGAAGCGGCATAGATACCCGTGGGCGAAGTGCTCAGGGTGGCCCCAATAAAATCGACGGCTTCGTCAATCTGGTCTTTCGTGCGTGTTTTGGTACCGGTCTTCAGCAGGTCGCCGGCAATGCTGACGTAACCTGCTTTTTCGCCCTCCAGAATAGGCTCGTAGTCGAGCAGCAGGTTAAAGGCCACGCGGGGCAGCTTGTTGTTCTGCACCACAAATACCCGCAGCCCATTGGCGAGGGTAAACGATTCCGGATTGGCTAACTGAATAACCGGAGCCGGGGCATCGGCTGGTAGTTTGGTCCGATCCAGCTTCTGCGCGAACCCCGTCGTAACCAGAGCCGCCAGCGAAGCCGTCAGAAAAGTGTGTTTGATATATGCTTTCATGCTAAAAATCAATTGAAAAACTGTTGAGCCCGTTTATTCTCCTTTACTTTCCGCTGCTTTCTTCGGCTCCATTGATTTGGGCAGGTAATACAGCACCACCCGGTTCTCCTTAGTCAGGTACTTATTGGCTACCCGGCGCAGGTCTTCCTTGGTGACCTTATTGTATCGCTCCAGTTCAGTGTTGATCAGATTGGCGTCGCCGAAGTACATCCTGTAGTTGGCCAGGTTTTCGGCGATACCCGCTGCACGGGCGTTGCGCGTTACGAAGTCGGATTCAATCTGGTTCTTCACCTTCTGAAATTCCCGGTCCGAAACCAGTTCTTTTTTTACGCGCTCCATTTCGGCATTGATGGCGGCTTCCAGCTCTTCGGCCTTGGTGCCCATATTGGCAATACCGATGGTGATGAACAAACCGGGGTCTTCCAGCGCCAGCGGGAACACGCTTGTTTGCAGGGCTTTCTGCTGTTTGTCAACAATCTCCTTGTTCAACCGGGAGCTTTCGCCGTCGGCCAGCAGGGTAGTGAGCACGTTCAGGGCGTAATAGTCGGGGGTGCCCTGCGCCGGCATATGGTAGGCCTGGAATACGCCGGGCAGCGTAATGTTATCGTACACAACATCGCGCACTTCCTGCTTTGACTCCGGCTCTTTTACATTAGGACGGTAGATGGGTTTGGTTCCTTTGGGAATCTCCGCAAAATACTTCTCGATCAACTGCCTGGTTTGCTCGATGTTGATGTCGCCGGCAATGGACAGAATAGCGTTGTTGGGTACGTAAAACTCCTTATAGAAGTCCCGGAACTCCTCAATCTTGGCTGCGTTCAGGTCTTCCATGGAGCCGATCGGGGCCCATTTGTAGGGGTGAACTTTGTACGCCCGCTTCAGTACTTCCGGAAAGAACGAGCCGTATGGCTGGTTTTCGTAGCGCTGCCGGCGTTCTTCCTTGACAACTTCCCGCTGGGTGTTTACGCCGGTTTCGTCGATCTTGGCGTGCAGCATCCGTTCTGATTCCAGGTACAGGCCCAGCTCAAGCTTGTTGGAGGGCATCACTTCGTAATAGAAGGTCCGGTCGTTGGACGTGTTGGCGTTTAGCTGCCCGCCGGCACCTTCGACCGTTTTCATGTACTGGCCACGCTTGATATTTTCCGAGCCTTCAAACATCAGGTGCTCAAAAAAGTGCGCAAAACCGGAGCGGCCGGGCTTTTCGTTCTTCGAGCCGACATGGTACATCACCGTCACAGCTACTAGCGGGGTACTGTTGTCCTGGTGCAGGATCACGTGCAGGCCGTTCGGCAGATCGTATTCGGTAAATTTAATGCGGCCCTGGGTTTGTGATGAAGCGGTTGCCGACGGCCTGGGAGCGGCCTTCGACGTTGTTTTAGGCGTTTGCGCACCAGCCGACCATAACAGGCATTGGCTGAGGGCAACGCATAGCACTAATTTTCTCATAGTAAGAGAGTCACAGGTTGGTTACTCGTTCCAGAATTCTTCAAAAATAACGATTAAAATGGTAGTTTAGTAGAGAAACCGCAGGGTTGCTATATCAACGGTACTATCCCTCCACCAGTGGCAGGCCACTCAGCCATGCGGAAGAATGGAATACAGCCCCAGGTAGGTGATGGCTCCGGCAACGTAGCCAATCAGGGCCAGCCAGCTGATTCTCCGGATGTACCACATAAACTCCAGCTTTTCCATACCCATTACGGCAACACCCGCGGCTGAACCAATAACCAGTAAACTACCACCCGTACCGGCGCAATAGGCCAGAAACTCCCACATTTTAGAATCGGTAGGATAGGTGGCCAAGTCGTACATACCCATAGCAGCCGCCACAATCGGTACGTTATCGACGATGGCCGAGACAATACCGATCAGGAAGATGATCAGGTCCAGGTTACCCACGGCATTGTCGAGCGAAACGGCCAGCGTACGCAGCAGGCCAATGGCCTGCAACGCGCCTACCGCCAGCAGAATACCGAGGAAGAAAAGAATACTGGGAGCATCGATCTTGGATAGGGCATGCGCGGCCGAGAAACGCTTTTTGTCTTCGTCATCTTTGTCGGCGTGGATAAATTCGGAGATGGCCCAGACAATACCCAGCGACAGCATCATACCCATGTACGGAGGCAGGTGCGTAATGGTTTTGAAGGCCGGTACAAACAGCAGCCCACCAATGCCGGCGGCCAGCATAACGGCCCGGTCCCGGCGCTTTAAGGGAGATACGTACGGTCGGCTGATACCGTGCTTTGCGGTCCCGACATCGCCCTGAGCGCCCGGCTTAAACTGATAGGTGAGTACCGTTAAGGGTACCACCATACACACGATACTTGGTATCAGCAGCGTCATGATGATGTTGACGGTGGTAATCTGACCGCCGATCCAGAGCATGGTGGTTGTTACGTCACCAATGGGCGACCAGGCCCCGCCCGCGTTGGCGGCAATGATAATCATCCCGGCCATCAGCCGTCGCTGTTCGGGGTTACGGACTAGTTTGCGCAGCACGGAGATCATCACAATCGACGTAGTGAGGTTGTCGAGCAGCGCCGACAGAAAGAAGGACAATATGCTGATGATCCAGAGTAGCATGCGGGTGTTGCGGCTGGAGATACGGTCGGTGATCAGGTTAAATCCTTCGTGGGCATCCACCAGTTCCACAATGGTCATGGCACCCAGCAGGAAGAACAGGATCTCGGAAATTTCCGCTAAGTGTTCGGATAATTCCGTTACGGTATGCTCGATGTTACCGGTCGACAGCGCGTAAATTGTCCAGCAAACCACGCCCGTAATCAGGGCAGAAGCGGACTTGTTCAGGCGAATGGGGTGTTCAAGGGCGATAAGCAGGTAACCAATTACAAAAACAGCAACAATGGAAATTAGCATAGTAGAATGGGTGGTTGGTTGAACCAACCTTGGTTATAGCGGGTTAAAATTAGGCCGCTCTGAACGGAATAATTAGAATTAGAATAAAATTAATTAACGATGCTGGTGATTCGGGTGCCTTTTTTGTGGGTCGAAGGGATGGCGCTTTTTCCGCTGGTGCTGGTCCGACGGCCTGATCCTAATCCGGTGCTAATCAACCACGAGCGGGTCCATCTGCGGCAGCAACTGGAACTGGGTATCCTGCCGTTTTACATCTGGTATTTAATTGAATACCTCATCCGTCGGTGGCAGTACCGGGATCATTATATCGCCTACCGCAACATCAGCTTCGAGCGGGAGGCTTATACCCATGAAAAGGATCTGGGCTATCTGCCGGGCCGCCCCTGGTTCAACTTCCGGCATTACATCTGATTGGTGTTGGGTTTGTGCGTAATCACGCCCACCATCATGACCAATGCCGAAAAGATAACCACCAGCATCAGAATGCCTTCCCGAAACCCCGTCAACATCAGTTTTGGCGGAATACCGAGGTAGAGTAAAATCGTGATCAGACCTCGTGGCGCAATCCAGAGAATGGGGTAGATGGAGCCGCGAAAGGTAGCCCGCAACGTTAGGAAGCGCACACCCACCACAACCAGCACAAAAATCAGACTGACGATCAGCGCATCCATATCGAGCATGGTTTTCGCATTGGCGGCATAGCCGAACAGCAGAAAGAAAAACGTGCGCACAACAAACGCACCTTCCGTGGTCAGGTTTTTGAGCTGGTCCAGTTCCCGCTCAAACAAATCATTCTTAAAGATCTGGTCGAGCCTGCCTTTGATAAACAACTCGGTATTGTTCAGAAATAATCCAAAGACCAGAATAAGCAACAGCGACGACAGTTGGTAAATCTTGGCGATGGCGTACACCAGAAACAGCACCGAAATGATGGGCAGAAATTTGACCGGGTGGTTGATCCGGCTGATCAGGTACAACAGCAGAAAGCAGCAAACCAGCGAAATAACGGCCATCAGCACCGTGTCACGGACGAATACAAACGAGGCATCGAATACGGATGACTCACTGCTAAGCACCAGAAAGTTGAACAGCATCACCCCCAGAATGTCTGAGAAAGAGGACTCATACGTCACAAACTCCCGTTGCGCATACGCCAGATTCCGGACGCTCGGGATAGCCACAGCGCTGCTGATCACGGCAAAGGGGGTGGCGTTGACCAGGCATTTGTCAAAAGATTCTTCCAGTAGAAGGTAGAGGGTAGTGGCGATCAGCAGGGAGGTGATAACGATGGAGGAAAGCGCCATCAGAAACGTTCGCCGGATCAACCCGTACCGTTCCGGTTGCAACTCCAGATCCAGGCCCCCTTCGAGTACAATCAGGATCAGGCCTAATTGCCCTAACAGAGCCAGCGTCTGGTCGATAAACGGGAGCTGGACCTCAAGGTAGTTGGTAGCCTGGCGAATGATCATTCCCAGGGCCAGCAGCAAAATGACAGATGGGGTCTTGTATCGGCTACTAAGCAAGTCGAAGATATACGAAATCAGGACCGACAGGCTCAGAATAATAATCCAATAGGATGAATCCATGCGGTTGAGCGGTGGGCTACAAAATCTACTATACGCGCAAGTTAGGCAATTTTGGTAACTTGCCGGTAACGTACGCCCCCTCTACCCTATCATCTCCGTCGCAATCTTAGCCGACAGCAGACACAACGGAATGCCCCCGCCCGGATGCACGCTGCCGCCCACAAAATACAGATTATCGAACTCACGCGAAAAGTTGGCATGGCGCAGAAAGGCCGCAAAACGGTTGTTGGAACTGTTTCCGTAGAGGGCACCCTGCGAACTGGACGTTTTGAACTCAATGCTGCGCGGGTCCAGAATAGCCTCGGTTTCGATCAGCGGGGCTAGGTCGACGCCCAGATTGTGACTGAGCTTCCGGATAACGTTCTGCCGGGCTTCGGTGATAATGGCATCCCAGTCCTGGCCGGTATTGTTGGGGGCGTTTAGCAGGATAAACCAGTTTTCGCAGCCGGGGGGCGCATCGTCGGGTTTGTGCTTGGACGTTATGTTCAGGTAGATGGTCGGGTCCTGGTACAGCTCATGCCGGTGGAACAGGTAGTCGAACTCGGTTTTGTAGTCGTTGCTGAAGAAGATGTTGTGCAGGCCCAGCTGCGGAAACGTTTGCCGGATACCCCAGTAGAAGATAAGCCCCGAACTGGATTTGGGTTGTTTCAGAATCCGCTCCGGCTGCCGGGCGGTCGGCAGCAGCTTTCGGAACGTATTGACTACGTCCATGTTGGAGATAACTACGTTGAATTGCAGGGGACCTGGGGCGTGGGCCGTGGGGAGACTGGCTGTTTTGCCCCCCTGCTTAAGGCGTAACGCCACCACTTTGTTCCCTTCCGTCACTACTTCTGTTACGCGCGTGTTGTAGTGAAACCGTACCCCCAGGTCTTCGGCCAGCTTCACCAGACTGTTGGTGATGCCGATCATGCCTTCTTTGGGAAAAAACGCGCCGATGTTGTACTCCAGGTGCGGAATGATGTTCATCAACGCCGGGGTCTGGTAGGGGTCGGAGCCGTTGTAGGTGGCGTAGCGGTTAAAGAGCTGCACCAGTTTAGGGTTCCGGAATCGCCGTTCATTGGCACCATTCATGGTACCAAACACACCTAGACGGGGCAGGTGCCAGTAACCGCGCAGGGCATCTCGGTTGAGCCAGGTAGAAGCCTTATGCAACGACCGGTGCAGGAACAGCTTTTCAGTGACGTCAAACTTCTGCGCGCTGTCTTTCAGGTGGGCGTGCAGGTGTCCGGCGGGTTCCCCCAACTTCGCTTCCACTTCCCGGCCAAAGGCCTCGTGGTCGGCCCAGGCGGTCAGCTGGGTGCCATCGTCCCAGAAATAGCGGCAAGTTTCGTCCAGGCGATTGTATTCAAAATAGTCCTGTGGGTTACGGCCGGCCAGCCGGAACAGTTCATCGACCAGATGAGGCATCGTAAACAGGGAGGGGCCGGCATCGAACCGGTAGCCATTCTGCTCAAAGCTGGAAAGTTTACCGCCTGGGTAGGCGTTCGCTTCAAAGACATCGACCGAATAGCCCCGAACAGCCAGCCGGATCGAAGCCGCAATGCCGGCGATCCCAGCACCGATGATGGCAGCAGTCATTATTGAGTGATGAGTTATGAATTAAGAGTGATGAGTTGAAAGTTCGGCGTCAGCTAACCGCCGGGCGGCCCCGTCTTAATTCTTCACTCTTAACTACTTTCGTGGGTAGTAGTACAACGAAACAGAAGCAGCATTGTTCCGTTCACTCAGGGTAAAATAGCCCCGTCCGTCCCGGTCGAAGCAGACAGCCTCGCCTTGTGGCTCAATGCGGTAGGGAAGAGAACGCGGTGAACGTTTCTGTAACGCATCGGCCAGCAGTTCATCGCCCTGGCGCTTCCAGTACATAATGCTCAGGTAGCTGCGAAGCAGAATTTCACTGCCGTCGGGTGAAATATCACCACCCGTAACACCCGATACCAGCGGGATCTCCCCATACGCCTGGGCGGTGGTGACCTCGGTGGTACTTTGTGGGTAGGGGAGCCGGAACAGTTGCGCATTTTCTTCCCGCTTTGTAACAACCCACAAATCGCGTGTTTTGGGGTCCAGCAACAAGGCTTCGGCGTCACGGGAACCATCGGGGTAACGGAACGTGATGCGGTCCACCTGGGTAACCGGTTCGTTCTGGCTTTTAGGTTCGGGCAGCCGGTAAATGGTATAAGTCTGTTGCTGTCCGCCGTTATCACCAATATCGCCAATGTACAGGTACGTGATGCCCGACTGGGGTCCGGGGCCTACGGCAATATCTTCCCAGTCGCGGTTTTGCGCATTTGGTATAGCGGTTTTCCCCTTTACCTGTCCGTTGTGGCCCAGCAGCGCGAGCACCCCCGGCGCTCCACTATCTTCCTGCACCCATAGGTTTCCGGGCATACTGCGGCTGTCGACAAGACCGGATGCTTCGTCGATCTGACCGGCCTGAATTGCCGAAGCCGTGGGGTCACTGGAAAATCGTGCCTCCGACGTTTGTACTGCCGTCAGATTACAGGCCTGGACCAGTAACGCAAAAAACAATGTCAGGATAAGTCGCATGGATAGTCATAGTCAAAAAGAGTTGCTAAATAAAGTAATATGAAGCAGTAAAGGTTTAGAAACGTATGAATATTTAGTGACAGTAGAATGGAAAACATGCCTACTTATCTAACGGTAGGGTCTCCAGTCCGTACATTTGGTTTTCAGAAGTTTTGTTTAACCTAATCTTTACTATGCAATTTAACACGCACTTCATCGGGTCTATGAACGGCACCATGCCCCGGCGGGCAGCCCAAGGCCTCCTGGTAGGGTTACTGCTGTCGGCACCAGCGTTGCAGGCTCAGGACGCGGCCGGGTATCAGACGCCCCCCAAGGCCTTGGCCGATCTGGTCAACGTACCACCAACACCAACGGTCAGCGTTACCTCAAAGGGCGATTACCTGCTTATTATGGAGCGGGCGGCCAATCCAACCATCGCCGAACTGTCGCAGCCGGAACTACGGCTGGCTGGCCTGCGCATCAATCCGGCTAACAATGGCCCCAGCCGCGTCAGCTATATCAATGGGCTGAAGCTGAAAAAGCTGTCGGGTAAGGAGGAGGTCGCTATTAAAGGTATGCCGGCAGAGCCGCGTATCAGTTACGTGCAATGGTCACCTGACGAGACCCAGATTGCCTTTGCCCATTCGACCGACAACAAAATAGAGTTGTACGTGGCCGATGTGGCCTCGGCTACCGCCCGGCGCGTTACCGACCTGGCCCTGAATGCCGCCTATGGCGTGCCCTTCCGCTGGGTGTCCGACAGCAAAAGCCTGGTAGCGAAAACCATGCCGGCCGGTCGCGGCCCGGCTCCGGCGGAAAACAGGGTGCCAACGGGACCTGCCGTTCAGGAGAACCGGGGCACCAAAGCGCAGGCCGCTACCTACCAGGATCTGTTAAAGAACCCCTCCGACGAAAAGATATTTGAGTATCACGCAACCGCGCAGGTAGTACGGTTGGGGCTGGACGGTTCCGTGCAGGCTATTGGGCAACCGGGTATGGTGCAGGATGCCTCGCCTTCTCCGGATGGACGGTTTGTGTTGGTGGAAACCTCACACCGGCCTTTTTCCTACCTGGTCCCGGTATACCGGTTTCCGCTGAAGTCGGACGTTTACGCCATAACCGGTACTTTGGTAAAAACGCTGCACGACAGCCCGTTGCAGGAGAACATACCCTGGGGGCCGGATGCCGTACAGACCGGACCGCGTAACTACGAATGGCGGGCCGATGCACCGGCAACCATTACCTACGTAGAAGCGCAGGATGGTGGCGACCCCAAGCGCAAAGTTGACGTTCGAGATAAAGTATTCAGGCTCGAAGCGCCGTTTACGGCTCAACCCAAAGAAATTTACGCAGCTGCCAACCGCTTCACGGGCTTTGAGTGGGGCAATGAGACGACCGCCATTGCTACGGAACGCTGGTGGCTGACCCGCAAATCGGTAACCCGGCTGGTCAATCCGGCCACCTGGCAGGCAACCACCTTATTCGATCGCTCCTCGGAGGATCGTTACGGCAACCCCGGCCAGTTTGATACCCGCAAGAACCAGTACGGCCGCGAAGTGCTGAACATCCTGCCGAACAACGACATCCTGATGGTAAACGCGACTGGTGCGTCGCCCGAAGGGGACAGGCCATTCGTAGGTGTACTAAACCTGACTACCAAGCAGACGCGGCCGCTCTGGCGGTCAGAAGCGCCGGTATTCGAGCGCCCTGTTGCCGTGCTGGATGCCGTCAAAGGCCTGATCCTGACCACCCGCGAGACGCCGGAAGAGAACCCGAATTATTACATACGTAACCTGAACGCGAAGAAAAAAGTTAACCCGCTGACGCAGGTAACGGCCTTCCCGCACCCGTATCCACAACTGAAAGGGATTCAGAAACAGCAGCTCCGTTACAAGCGTAACGATGGCGTGGATCTGACCGCTACGCTGTATCTGCCGGCCGGCTACAAAAAAGAGAACGGCCCGCTGCCGACATTCCTGTGGGCCTATCCAGCCGAGTTCAAGAGCAAAGATGCGGCTGGTCAGGTATCCGGTTCACCCTACCAGTTCAACCGCGTATACCCGATGGGGGCCGCTATTTTTGCGGCAATGGGCTATGCCGTGCTGGATAATGCCTCTATCCCAATTGTGGGCGAAGGCGACAAGGAACCCAATGATACGTATGTAGATCAACTGGTTGCCAGCGCCAAAGCCGCCATCGACGAAGGCGTCCGGCTTGGCGTGGTTGATCCCAGCCGCGTTGGTGTTGGTGGCCACTCGTACGGCGCGTTTATGACGGCCAACCTGCTGAGCCACAGCAACCTGTTCCGGGCGGGTATTGCCCGCTCGGGTGCCTATAACCGGACACTAACCCCCTTCGGCTTCCAGAATGAGCAGCGTACCTACTGGCAGGCACCAGAGGTGTACAACCGGATGTCGCCGTTTATGAACGCCGATAAAATGAAAACGCCCCTGCTGCTGGTGCACGGCGAAGCTGACAATAATACCGGAACCTACCCGATCCAGTCGGAGCGCTACTACAATGCCCTGAAAGGCTTCGGGGCTAATACCCGGCTGGTATTCCTGCCGTACGAAAGCCACGGCTACACGGCTAAAGAATCCTTACTGCATATGTTGTGGGAAATGAACGGCTGGCTGGACAAGTACGTTAGGAACGCCGATGCCTCCACCGCCAATAAGGCTAGTACGGTGGGAGGTAGTAAGTAGGTGGTGGGCACCATCAGGAACAGTTACCGCCCACCTAATCTGAGATCTGCATTGCTGAACTACCGGTTTTGGTGTAGCTTTGCGGCACCAAAACCGGTAGACTTGCCGGAGCTATTATGACTTTTTTCCGGCAGAAACGCCGGATTTACCAATATGCTGCGAACGCACACCTGCGGAGAACTCCGCCTTGAGAATGTAGGTACCGAAGTGACGCTGACTGGTTGGGTTCAGCGCATCCGCGATAAAGGCGGAATGATCTGGATTGACCTGCGCGACCGCTACGGCATCACGCAATTGATGCTCGAAGAAAACCAGACCGCTCCTGAGGTTATTGAGGCAGCCCGCTCCCTGGGCCGCGAATTTGTGGTGCAGGCCACCGGGACGGTTATCGAGCGTAAGTCGAAAAACCCCAATCTGCTCACGGGTGATATTGAGATTCAGCTCAAGAACCTGACGGTACTGAATCCCGCCAAATTACCGCCTTTCCTGGTTGAGGACGATACCGACGGGGGCGATGACCTGCGGATGAAGTACCGCTACCTGGACCTGCGCCGGAACCCTGTTCGCAAGAACCTGGAACTGCGGCACCGCATGGCACAGCATACCCGCATCTACATGGATGCGCAGGATTTTATTGAGGTGGAAACGCCGGTGCTGATTAAATCGACGCCGGAAGGGGCCCGCGACTTTGTGGTGCCCAGCCGCATGAACCCCGGCGAATTCTACGCCCTGCCGCAGTCGCCCCAGACGTTCAAGCAGCTACTGATGGTGTCGGGTTTTGACCGCTATTACCAGATCGTAAAATGCTTCCGCGATGAGGACCTGCGCGCCGACCGTCAGCCGGAGTTTACCCAGATCGACTGCGAAATGTCGTTTGTGGAGCAGGAAGACATTCTGCAGATGTTTGAAGGGCTGATCCGGCACCTGTTCAAAATGGTGAAGGGTATGGAGCTTGGCGAGGTGCCCCGCATGACCTACGTCGATGCCATGAAGTTCTACGGCTCCGACAAACCGGATACCCGTTTCGGGATGCAGTTTGTGGAACTGAAAGGAACGTTCGACACCATTGACCTGACCTCCGGTAAAAATTTTGGCGTGTTCGATGCGGCTGAGCTGGTGGTGGGTATTAATGTACCGGGGGCGGCTAACTACACCCGCAAACAGATCGACGAACTGACGGAGTGGATAAAGCGGCCGCAGATCGGGGCTAAAGGACTGGTGTATGTTCGCTATAACGAAGATGGTACCATTAAATCATCCGTCGATAAGTTCTACTCAGAAGAAGACCTGAAACACTGGGTAGTAGCGTTCCAGGCCAAGCCCGGCGATCTGATGCTGATTATCTCCGGCGATGCCGCCAAAGCCCGCAAGCAGCTCAATGAGTTGCGACTGGAGATGGGAACCCGGCTGGGCCTGCGCAAACCAGACGATTACAAAGTGCTTTGGGTGTTGGACTTCCCCTTGTTGGAGTGGGGTGAAGAAGAGGGGCACCCTAACGCGGGCCGCTGGTTTGCTATGCACCACCCGTTTACGTCGCCCAAGCCGGAAGATATTTCCCTGCTCGATAGCAATGATAATATTGAACTTGGCGCCATCCGGGCCAATGCCTACGATATGGTTATCAATGGTACCGAAGTCGGTGGCGGCTCTATCCGGATTTTCAACCGCGACCTGCAGGCCAAAATGTTCAAACTGCTGGGCTTTTCCGACGAAGAAGCAAAAGCCCAGTTCGGCTTTCTGATGGATGCCTTCGAATTTGGCGCACCTCCGCACGGTGGTATTGCCTTTGGTTTCGACCGGCTGTGTTCTCTCTTCGGCGGAGCCGATTCCATTCGTGACTTCATTGCTTTCCCGAAAAACAACTCCGGCCGCGATGTGATGATTGATTCGCCGTCGCCTATTGCGCAGAAGCAGTTGGACGAATTAAGTATAGGAGTTGTGAAGAAATAAATTGCTTTTAAAGAAACAAAAAGGCCGGTCATCGAACCGGCCTTTTTGTTTAGAACAGCTTCTCGTTCGGTGGCTTAATGCCTTTCATCCGGATGTAAATGGTTGTCTGCCCCCGGTGGTGGGTCTGGTGCTCAAACGCTTTGGCAAAGGCCAGTTCGCGGGTCATGTCGCGGTTGAAGACTTTAACGGCCTCCCCCATCCGGGCATCGCTCATGCCTTTCAGCGCATCAATGGCAAAGTCGTAGCTCTCCAGCACAACTTTCGACAAAGCGGCTTTGGTTTTCATCTCCTCCATCTTCTCCAGGTTTTTGCCCTGATACGGATTGGCTTTGCCGCTGCCAGCCGCCACGAAATTGAAGTTACCGTTGGCCAGGTGCAGCATCTGCTCGGCAAACGTCCGGATCTCCGCATTAGGCTTGTAATTGACGCCGTCTTCGGGCATGGCGTCGAGGTACTCTTTTGTGTACTCTTTCGCCCGCTGCCAGTCGGCAACCATCTGGCTGACCGGTCCGAGGGAAGTAAAACTGGTGAGCATGAGCAGTACCAGCGTAAGCATGCCGGTTAGGGCAGGTAATGATTGACGTTTCATATCGACTCAGGTATTAAGTAGGTAAGACTCAAAGTAAAATATTCCCGGTATAAAAAAGAAGCCGCCGGCCAGGGAATGTTCGCTTACCTCCGGTGTTTTACCTGGTTAGGGCCGTTGCCTCATCCTGATGAAATCGGATATGACGGAAAATAAATAAGTGAAGGCACCTGACACCATTCTGAGTATATTTAGTGTTAAATTACATAGGCTATAAACTAAAACGAGTAATAGCAACGTATTAACGTACGTAAATCTACTCCCTGAAACATGCTTCTTCCGTCTGAACACCAGCGTTATCAGAAACACCTGAACCTTCCCGAGATTGGCCCAGAGGGTCAGTTAAAGTTAAAAAATGCCCGTGTACTGGTGGTTGGTGCGGGTGGTCTGGGCTGCCCGGTATTGTTGTATCTGGCAGCCGCCGGGGTTGGTACTATCGGCGTAGTGGACCACGATACGGTAGACATAAGCAATCTGCAGCGCCAGGTGTTGTACACGACGGATGAAGTAGGCCAGCCCAAGGCGAAAATGGCCGTTAACCACCTGAAGAAGCTTAATCCGGAAATTACGTTCGATACACATACGCTGGCCCTGGACCACAGCAATGCCCGCTCTATCGTGCAGAACTACGATATAGTGGTTGACTGTACCGATAATTTTAAAGTGCGTTACCTGGTCAACGACATCTGCGTGGTCATGGGCAAACCGTTTGTTTACGGAGCCATTCACCGGTTTGAGGGGCAGGTAGCCGTGCTGAACGCCGATCTGGGAGACAGCCAGCGGGGTCCTACTTACCGGTGTCTTTTTCCCGAATATCCGAATGAGATCGAAATACCGAACTGTGCCGAAACCGGGGTGCTGGGTGTGCTGCCGGGCGTAATTGGTACCTATCAGGCCAATGAGGTCATTAAGCTCATCACGGGCATTGGTAAGCCGCTTCGTCAGGAACTGCTGACGGTCGACCTGCTGGCCATGACTTCCCACAAAATTAAACTGAAGCGCCGGGCCGATGCCGACGAGTTGGCTCACCAGGGCGTTGCGGCCGGTATGCGGTCGGCTGCGCCGGTAACCGGTCCGCAAAAGATGTCGGTTCACGAACTGGCCGATCGGCTTTCCAAAGGCGAGGAAATATTTTTGCTGGACGTTCGCGAACGACCCGAATACGAATTGTGTCACCTGGACGGTGCGGTGCTGATTCCCATCAGCATCATTCCCCACAACATCAAGCGCATCCCAACCGACCGGCCGGTGGTTGTGTATTGCCACCACGGTATGCGCAGCGCCAATGTCGCCAGCTACCTCTATACCCAGGGCGAGTTTTCCAATCTCTTTAACCTCGACGGCGGCATCAACGCCTGGGCGCGGGAGATAGAGCCGGATATGGCCGTTTATTAATGATGACGGGGCCGCCCGGCGGTTATGAAGAAAGAGTGAAGACTTGTTTGCGTCAGCTTCACTCTTAATTCATCACTTAACAATCTGGTAGGTTTGTTTGGCGCGGGCGCGGGAGATAGCGTTGAAGTGCCACCACTCGGTGGTGCTGACGCTGAAGCCCGCCCGGTTCATCACCGACCTGAGCAGTCGGCGGTTGGCAACCTGCTGCGGTGTGAGCTTCCCTGCTTTTAGCATTTCTTCTTCTCTGGGCGGATAGGCCAGCACCCCGAAAAAGTCGTATTTGGTACCCATGTCCAACGGCTTGCCGGCTGCGGTAGCGATGGTCAGGTCTACGGCGCAACCGTAGTTGTGGATAGAGCCTTCCTTCGGGTCAGCCACGTATTTTGCCTTATCTTTCAGCGGCACTTTCAGGGTATCCCACAAAATTTGCTGAACACTCAGCGGCCGGGCGGCATCGTAGACCAGCAGCCGCAGGTCAGGTCGCTGCTGTTTCAGGTAGGTGCTGGCCTGGGCGAGTTTGCGGGCTGCCATCGGTTGCAGGTAGGCCCGCGTGAGGTCGCCGTATACATCAACGCCGACAAAGTTGTCGCGGGTAGAGTACTTAAGCTCTACCAGAATCGTGGGATCGATCCTCTGAATGTCCACCAATCCCTGCCGGATCATGGTTTGTTCGAGTTTGGGTTGGGCGAGCAGGAGCAAGGGGGAAAGGAGAAGAGAAAAGATGAGCAGGGGGTGTAGGCAGGGTCGGGTGTGGGAGGTAAGCCGGGTCATTGATGACTGTACGATTTGGGATGAAGGCTAAGCCAGCAGGGATGCTGGCCCGGACATGGATTGCGATTTAACAAAAAACGGTCTACTTTGCTACGATATTTCCCTGTCAGAACATGGCGTTAAATTACATCTGGGTTGCATTTTTTATTGTAGCGTTTGTCATTGCACTCTTTAAACTGATTTTTCTTGGCGACACCGCCATCTTCCAGGTCATTGTTGAGGGCTTATTCGATTCGGCAAAGGTAGCGATCATGGACATCGCGCTGCCGCTGGCGGGGGTTATGGCTTTTTTCCTGGGCCTGCTCAATATCGGCGAAAAAGCCGGAGCCATCAATCTGCTGGCACGCATCATCGGGCCGTTCTTTCATAAACTATTTCCCGAAGTCCCCCGCAACCACCCGGCCAACGGCGAGATGATCATGAACTTCTCGGCCAATATGCTCGGCCTCGACAATGCGGCTACCCCCTTCGGCCTGCGCGCCATGCAGAGCCTTCAGGAACTGAACCCGGATAAGGACACGGCCTCCAACGCCCAGATAATGTTTCTGGTGCTGCACACCTCCGGCCTGACCATTATTCCGCTCAGCATCATGGCCCAGCGGGCCATCCTGGGTGCCAAAGACCCATCCGATATTTTCATTCCCTGCCTCATTGGCACCTACGTAACCACGGTGGTCAGCGTAGCTATAGTCGCGGCCATTCAGCGGCTGAACCTGTTCAACCGGGTGGTTATTGGCTGGCTGGGGGGCATCACGGCCTTTCTGGCGCTGGCCCTGTGGTACCTGTCGTCGCTGCCAAAAGAGCAGATTGAAGAGGTGTCTAAAGTAGTCGGTAACGTGCTGCTATTGTCCATCATTGTGGCGTTTCTGCTGGGCGCCCTCCGGCGGAAAGTAGACATTTTCAGTACGTTTATTGAAGGAGCCAAAGGTGGGTTTGAAACATCCGTGCGCATTATTCCGTATCTGGTGGGGATGCTCGTCGCGATTGGGGCTTTTCGCAATGCCGGGGCCATGGACTATCTGGTCGGTGGTCTCAAATACCTGTTTGGCCTTACCGGCATGAACACTGATTTTACAGATGCCCTGCCGGTAGCGCTCATGAAGCCGCTCAGCGGCAGTGGGGCGCGGGCGTTGATGATCGATGCCATGAAGCAGTTCGGCCCGGATTCGTTCGTTGGCCGGCTGGTCTGTATTTTCCAGGGCTCCGCCGATACGACATTTTATATTGTGGCGCTGTATTTCGGCTCAGTAGGCATCAAGAAAACGCGGTATGCTATTCTGGCTGGTCTTATCGCCGACTTTGCCGGGGTTTTGGCGGGTATCGCGCTGGGCTACTTTTTCTTTCATTAAGAAATCACGGTCCGAAATCGTTATATTTAAACAGAGGCAGGTTCTAGTGGCAGAGTATTTTATTTACGATGATGACTACAATACAAGTTCAGGTTAGCGACGAAGTTATTGCGCATTACGGCGCAATGGCTATTCAGGAGCAGTTACAAAAGCAACTGGATTGGGAAACGTTGCGTATAAAAGCCATTAAGCTGGAAGCTGTTTTGAGCAAGGCAGGTTTAGATGGTGACGAATTGACTAGAGAGGCCAGGAAAACAGCATGGGAGGAGTATAAACATCAGATTAGCGACAAATTGCCACTCGAAGCTCTTCATCCCGAATCATAACCTGTGAATGGCTGTATCCACTCTGCCCCCTGAACTTGTTGCCGACGTCAATCTCATCTTCAGTTACCTTATTAGCGGCCGAAAAGCACTTATCTTCGAAAAGATTCGAATCTTTGTGCCTGACTTTGCGCTGACCGAGCTACAGAAGTATGAGGCCGTCATTAAGCAGAAGACCAGGCAAACGCCCTACGAACTGAAAGAGTTTGCCTTGGCTCTGTTTACCCATATCACTGTTGTACCAACGCTGCTAATTTCCTCACAGTCATTCTATCAGGCTTTTATGCTGTGTAAGGGAGTAGACCCTAATGATACACCGTATGTGGCACTCGCATTGGAATTGCAACTGCCGCTTCTTACTAAAGATAAACAACTCAGCAACGGTTTACAGACAAATGGCTTTACAAACGTTATCACTTTAGAGGAGTTGTTAAGCCTGAATGATAATTTACCCGATAATCCAACTGTATGAACATAAATCAGGTACGTGACGAGTTGCATAAACTCATCGACGAAATAGATGATTTGTACGTGCTGAACGGCCTGTACCGCAACCTGGCGGCCGAGAAGCGGCATAAGGCGGAGTATGACAAAGAACAGGCTGAAAAAAAAGCTAAATCATCCACCAGACGGACTAAACGCGGAGGCTAATGTCTGGATACTGGACGCTGGACTTTAGAATCCAGACGTCAATAGTAGGAACAGGTCTAACGTCCAGCGTCTAAAATCTTCCTCATGATTCAGCCCAAACTTTCCGCCTTCGACCTGACCATGATTGTGGTTAGTCTGGTGATTGGCATTGGTATTTTCCGTACACCTGCTATTGTTGCCCAATCGGCGGGGACGCCGACGGTATTCTTTGCCGCCTGGATTGCGGGAGGGCTGGTGAGTTTGTGCGGGGCGCTGACGTTTGCCGAAATCGGCTCGCGCTACCACGTGGCCGGGGGCTTTTACAAACTCATCTCGGATGCCTTTCACCCGGTGTTTGCCTTTATGCTTAACTGGGTGATTGTGCTGACCTACGGAGCCGGTAACGTCGGCGTGGCCCTGATTGGCGCGGAATACATCAACCCGTTGCTGCCGGAATCGTTGCGCGGACCGGTCGGTGTGCAGGGCACGGCTATCGTTACGGTGTTGGTGTTTTACGTCATCAACCTGTTGGGTATTCGTTCGGGAGCCCGAACCCAGAACCTGCTGAGTGGCCTGAAAGTGGTGCTGATGCTGGTGTTATGCCTGGGGGTGTTTGTTTCCCCGGCGTCAATGCCTGTTTCGTCGGCTGCTCCAATTGGGGCTGGAAGTAATAACGACATACATGTCGTAGGTACGTTTGCCGTCAGTCTGATTGCGGTGTTTTATACCTACGGCGGGTACCAGCAGGTGCTGAACTTCGGGGCGGATATCAAAAACCCAGCCCGCAATGCCCCGAAGGGCATCATTGCCGGGATACTGCTCATTATGGCGCTGTATCTGGGACTGAATTACGCCTACTACCGGCAGCTTGGCTTTGAAGGGTTGGCAAATTCCAAACTCATAGCGGCCGATTTGGCACGAGCGCTGTTCGGGGAAAAAGGCTTTACCTTTTTCTCGTTGGCAATTTTTATTTCGGTGCTGGGGTATCTGAACGCCAGTTTGCTATCCTTGCCGAGGGTGTATTATGCTATGGCGGAAGATGGTATTCTGCCGCCTATTTTCAAACGGGTAAACAGCCGCACCCAGACGCAGGAATTTGCCTTGACGTTTCTGGTGGCCATCATGCTGCTGTCGCTGTTCTTTCTGGGCACGTTTGAGAAGATTGTTAGCTACGTGATGTCGATTGACAGCCTCGCCCTGGCCAGTGCGGCTGCTACGCTGTTTGTCTTCCGGCGCCGGGCGAAAGGGCAGGATACGCATACGGGTTACCGGGTAAAACCATACCCCCTGCTGCCCATTATTTTTGTGGGCTTCCTGCTTATTGTTTCGGTCAATGTCATCATCAGTGACCCCGTGCCGGCCGCTATCGGCTGGGGGCTGTTTCTGAGCGGCTGGCCGCTGTATCACCTGCTCAAAAAAGTGTTCTGAGACGCTTACAGCGATAATTTAGTTTTTACCTGATTTCAAGTTCTGCCACTCAGGCCATGACTCACTCAATCACTCAATCATCCAATCGCCCAATTGCTTAGATGGACCTGTCCTACATCCTCAATGAACTCGGCGAAGAGCGCGTGAATTACTTCAACGCCATTGCGCCACCCATTATCCAGACCAGCAATTTCACCTTCCCCGACGTAGCCACCATGCGCCGGGATATGGTGCAGGAGCACGCTGTGCCGTTTTACACCCGTGGTAACAACCCTACCGTGCAGATTCTGTGCAAAAAGCTGGCGGCTCTGGAAGGCGCGGAGGAGGCCCTGGTGCTGGCCAGTGGTAGTGCCGCCATTGCTTCGGCGGTACTGGCCAATGTAGCCCAGGGCGACCATATTGTATCGGTGGCAAAACCATACAGCTGGACGCTCCGGCTGATGCGTGACCTGCTGCCCCGCTTTGGCGTAACGACCACGTTTGTCGATGGTACAGATGTCGCTAACTTCGAGAAGGCCATTCAGCCGAACACCAAAGTCATTTATCTGGAATCGCCCAACTCTTTTACATTTGAGCTGCAGGATATAGCGGCCGTGGCCCGGTTAGCCAAGGCCAGGGGTATTGTCACGATGATCGACAATAGCTACAGCACGCCAATTTATCAGCAGCCGATCAAGGTAGGTATTGACCTTACGCTGCATTCTGCGTCTAAGTACATTGGCGGCCACTCCGACCTGGTAGCGGGTGTCATCTGTGGCTCGGAGGAGATGATTCGAAAAATTTTTTATTCAGAATTTATGACGCTGGGCGGAATTATTTCGCCGATGAACGCCTGGCTGATGCTGCGTGGCCTGCGCACCTTACCCCTGCGGTTGGCCCAGTCGAGTCGGAGTGCGAAAATGATTGTAGAATTCCTGGAGCAGCATCCGGTCGTCCGGCGGGTGTATTATCCTTTTTCGCCCTCGCACCCGCAGTACGAACTGGCCCAGCAGCAGATGACCGGTTGCGGAGGCCTGCTGACCATGGCCTTACATACAGACCGAATGGAGGTAGTTGATGCGTTTGCCAACTCGCTGAAACGTTTTTTATTGGGCGTTTCCTGGGGTGGACACGAGTCGCTGGTCTTCCCGGCCAGCGTGACGTACCCAACAGGAGAGGCAGAGCCTGGGGATACTAATTTCACCCTAATTCGTTTATATATAGGGCTGGAGGAGACATCTGCGCTGTTGGAAGACCTGAAGCAGGCGTTAAATCGTATAAACGTATAGTATAGTTGTCTCCAATGATCTAGTTATCGGTCTTCTGTCCCCAATTTCTTTTCTTAATTTTGCAGATTCTATATTAACCCAATCCATCTGATGAAAGTTAATCGGCGCATTCTGACGCTCTTGTTTAGTTTGATGGCTGTGCTGCAGGGCTATGCGCAAACGGTATATACAACACCTTCCTTTCTCCGGTCGCCTTCGCAATGGGCCGATTCGGTGTTTAACGCCATGACGCCCGACGAGCGTATTGCGCAGCTTATCATGGTCGCGGGATACTCCAACCGGACGCCGGTGTACGAAGACTCGCTGGTGAATCTGGTAAAGCAATACAAGTTGGGGGGTGTTGTTTTCTTTCAGGGCGGGCCTGTACGGCAGGCCCGATTGACAAACCGGCTCCAGGCGGTGTCGTCGGTACCCCTGTTTATTGCCATGGATGCAGAATGGGGGCTGGCCATGCGGCTCGACAGTACCGTGCGCTACCCGTATCAGATGACATTAGGAGCCATGCAGGGCCACGACGACCTAATTTATAGAATGGGCGTCGACTTTGCCCGGCAGGCCCGTCGGTTGGGCGTTCAGATAAACTTTGCGCCGGTTGCCGATGTCAATAACAATCCCAACAATCCGGTTATTAACTTCCGGTCGTTCGGCGAGGATAAAGAAGCGGTGGTTCGGAAGTCGCTGGCGTATATGAAGGGGATGCAGGACAATTTCATCCTGACGTCTATCAAGCATTTTCCCGGTCACGGCGATACCGGTACCGACTCCCACTACGATTTGCCGGTAATTACCCATAACCGGACCCGGCTCGACAGCCTGGAAATTTATCCGTTTAAGAAACTGGTGGAAGCAGGAGCAACCGGTGTCATGGTCGCCCACCTGAGCATACCGGCGCTGGATACCACCCGTAACCGTCCCTCAACGTTATCGCCCGCCATTGTAACCGGCCTGCTGAAAGATGAGCTTGGCTTCCAGGGACTGATTTTCTCGGATGCCATGAACATGAAAGGCCTGACCAAATTCTACCCGGCCGGCCTGGCCGACCGCCTGGGTCTGGAAGCGGGGATGGATGTGCTGGAGTTTACCGAAGATGTCGGGAGGGCGATTGCCGAGGTGAAAAAGGCGATTGAAGAGGGTCGTTTGACGCAGGCCTCCATCAACGCCCGCTGCTTAAAAGTCTTGAAGGCGAAGGCCTGGGCGGGCCTTAACCAATACAAGCCTATTAATCTGAAAAACTTAACAGCTGATTTAAACCAGCCTGTTTCCGAATTGATTAACCGGCGGCTGACGGAGGCTAGTCTGACCATCCTGAAGAACGACCGCGACCTGCTGCCGTTGCGCGACCTCGATACCCTGCGAATCGCTTCCGTATCGGTAGAAGCCGACCGCCCGACCGTGTTTCAGCAGATGGCCGGCAACTACACCCAAATCGACCACTTTACGCTGTCGTCGCGCAGCGCTGACTCGACCATTGCGCAGGTGCAGAATGCGTTGAAGAACTATAACCTGGTGCTGGTGGGCGTACATCTGAATAATATCCGGCCGGGTGCCCGTTACGGTATGCAGAACCGCACGGCCGAACTGGTACAGAATCTGGCGGCCACCGGCAAAGCCGTAGTGGCCGTGTTTGGCAATGCCTACGCGCTGGACAAACTGCCGGGGCTGGAGCAGGCCCGGGCTATTGTCACCAGCTATCAACCCTGGGCTTATGGCGAAGATTTGTCGGCGCAGTTGATTTTTGGCGCTGTCGGCGCGGAAGGGAAGCTGCCCGTCACGGTAAATGAGCGCTACCGCCGGGGCGCTGGTATTCCGACCCAATCCATCGGCCGGTTGAAGTACACCATTCCGGAAGAAGTGGGTGTGGATTCGAAACTGCTGACGCAGAAGGTAGATTCAATCGTGAACGCGGGTATTGCTATTAAAGCGTTCCCCGGTGGTGTAGTGCAGATGGCGAAAGACGGCAAGGTGATTTTCCGGAAAGCGTACGGCAAACACACCTACGAAGGCAACGAACCGACCCGGCTTGACGACCTGTTCGACATGGCCTCCGTGACCAAAATCAGCACGTCGACACCGGCGCTGATGCGGCTGGTGGATGAGGGCAAATTCGATGTGAACAAAACCATGGCGGATTATATGCCCGGCTATAAAAAGTCGAACAAGGCGAATCTGGTCTGGCGGGACGTGCTTACGCACCAGGCCGGTCTGAAAGCCTGGATTCCGTTCTGGATGGAAACAAAAAATACGGATGGCACCTTCAAACCGAATACCTTCGCGACCACCCGTTCGCGCCGGTACCCGATTGAGGTAACCGACAGCCTGTTCCTGTTCCGTAAGTACCCGGACTATATTTACGAGCAGATTAAGAACTCACCGGTAAGCGGGAAGAAAGAATACGTCTACAGTGACCTGTCTTTTTACCTGTATCCGAAAATTGTAAAGCGGCTGACCAAGATGGATTTTGAGGATTACCTGAAGAAAACCTTCTACCGTCCGCTGGGCGCAACCACGCTGACCTTTAATCCCCGCCGGTTCTACCCGCTGGAGCGTATTGTACCAACCGAGCGCGATTCGCTGTTTCGCAAGACATTAATTCATGGCCGGGTACACGACGAAGGAGGGGCTATGCTTGATGGATTATCGGGCCATGCAGGCCTCTTCGGTACCGCCAACGACCTGATGAAGCTGACGCAGATGTACTTGCAAAAGGGCTATTACGGGGGTGAGCAGTACATCTCCCCCGCAACCCTGGCGGAGTTTACCCGCTACCAGTTTCCCGAATCGGGCAGCCGCCGGGGCCTGGGTTTCGAAAAGCCCTCGTTCAAATACTCAGGCAATGCCCCCCGGAGTGCCAGTCCGGACAGTTTCGGCCATTCCGGCTTTACGGGAACCTTTACCTGGATTGACCCAACCTACAACTTAACGTACGTTTTTCTGTCGAACCGGGTTTATCCTACCCGGAATAATAACAAAATCAGCCAGTTAAA
Source organism: Nibrella saemangeumensis (assembly GCF_039541915.1). Lineage (NCBI taxonomy): Bacteria > Pseudomonadati > Bacteroidota > Cytophagia > Cytophagales > Spirosomataceae > Nibrella > Nibrella saemangeumensis. The sequence continues at coordinate 93,712 of NZ_BAABHD010000003.1, read as the reverse complement.
CATACGGCAGGAGGTGGGTGACGCCTTGTACAAGGCCATTCGCCGGAGTACGCCATTAGCGCTTTAAGCGGTATAGAATAATGCAAAAAGCCGGCAGCAGAACAACTAAGTGAGGTGACCTATTGCCGGATTTGTTTGTATATTGACCATAAATCGCCGGGTACTATGATACTAAGTTCGCGTACGTTTGAGGGGCCGGGTCGTCTGAAGTTACCGGACCGGATGCTGTCCATGACGGAGGAGGAGTTTTTCTTCTTTTGTCAGGAGAATCCGGATTTTAAATTTGAACGTGACCCCCAGGGGAATATTATCATTATGGCATTAACTGGAGGTAACACGGGCAAGCGAAATTCAGAACTATTGACCGATTTAAATATCTGGAATCGTTCGGTACGGAGTGGCGTTGTTTTTGACTCCTCCACCGGGTTTAAACTGCCTAACGGGGCTATTCGCTCACCAGATGCAGCTTGGGTCAGTACCGGCCGCTGGCAAGTCCTCTCCGCCGAACAGCAGGACAAGTTTCCGCCCGTCTGCCCAGACTTCGTGGTGGAACTCATGAGTGATTCCGATAATCTGAAGGACGCAACCGGCAAAATGCAGGAGTACCTGGAGAACGGTTGCCGGCTGGCCTGGCTGATTAACCCCAAAACCGAGCAAGCCCGTGTTTACCGTCCTGATGGTTCCGTGCAGGTAGTGCAGGGTTTTGATAATCAATTAGCTGATGAGGACGTTTTGCCTGGCTTTACCTTCGACTTGAACCTACTCCGCTAAGCCTCAGAAAATCAACGAGAACGTACTGCCTTCTCCTGGCGTAGATATCGCTTTAAGCTGACCGCCGTGCAATTGCATAATCTGTCGGGAGAGGCTGAGACCAATTCCCGAACCAGTCTTTTTGGTGGTAAAGAAAGGGATAAAAATCTTCTCCAGCGCTTCCGGCTCGATTCCGGGTCCGTTATCTGACACCCGGATGGTGGTTCTGCCGTCTATGGTATTGGCGTCGATGTGAATCTCTTTCCCTTTCGCGTGGCCGTTGAAACTCTCTACAGCATTCTTTACCAGGTTAAGCAGCACCATTTCGATCTGTTCACCATCGGCGAAGATGATTATGGGTACTGGTACTGGTTCTGTCTTCAGAATAATCTGTGCTTTCTGTAGGTCAGGCTGTACCAGATGAATAACATTCTTTAGCAGATCATCGACCGATACCTCCTTGAAACGCGGTTGCGGAATAGCCGTGAAGTTCCGGTACGCTTCCACAAACCGCATAATACCCCGGCCACGGTGCTCAATTGTGCTCAGGGCCTCGCGTAAGTCACTCACCGACTCGGCTGGAGCTATACCATCGGCCAACTCCATGTTAACGATATCCTGCATGGTACCCACCAGCGACACAATGGGCGTGACCGAGTTCATGATTTCGTGGCGAAGTACCTTGGTCAGGTTTTGCCAGGCTTCCAGTTCTTTCTCCTGAAGCTCCGTCCGGATGTTCTGGATCGACGAAACTGTGATGGGGCGACCCCGGAGCCGGACCGTTGCACAGCGGATGGATAACTCCTGCTCATGACTGGTCTGGTAAATGGTGGGTTCTCCCGATTTGCCGGTTCGCAGTATTTCCTCCAGGCGGGGGTGAGCGGTGTGCAGTTCACTCAGATTGCGCAGACGGTAAATGCCCAGCAGTCGGAGGGCGGCCTGGTTAATCAACTCCACATTACCCGACGCATCGAACGACAGCAGGCCCACACTGACGTTCTGGACAAACGTATTCAGGTAGTGCAGGTTGGCTTCCTTTTCTGCGCGGGCCTGCCGGAAGGCCTCCAGTACCTCGTTGAATTGCTGGTTTAAATCCCGGAAGCTGCCGCCCAGTTTGTCGTCTGCCTTGAAGGCTACGGCAAAATCTGAATACCGAACGGACTCGAGGAATCGCGTTAGTTTGCGGTTTGTGCTGGTGACGTAGTGATATAGGCTGAGAAATAATGACGAGAAGATAATAAACAGCACAACAAGCAGCAGCGTACTGTACTGCTGAATCCAGCTATACATAATGCCGCCGATAACAATGCTGATCAGAACCAGCCGCCAGATGATACCTACGCTAAAGCTCCTCATTGCCTGATTTCATCCGGTGCCGCCGGATTGAGTAAAATGCATTTATCATTAATCATTCATCATTGCGCCCTACATCCCATACTTCTCCATCCGCCGGTACAGCGCCTGCCGAGACAGACCAAGCTCCCGGGCTACTTCGGTGATGTTGCCGTTGAATTTGGCCAGCGCTTTCTGAATGGCTCGCTTCTCCATATCCTCAAGTTGCAGGTTTTCGCGGAACGGCGCTTCGGTAGCGGCCGGGGTGGCACTGAAGAAGAAGTCTTCCGGTTGCAGCGTATTGCTCCGCGCCAGAATAATGGCCCGCTCAATGGCGTGCTGCAACTCGCGCACGTTGCCGGGCCAGGGGTACTGTTGCATCTGCTTTACCAGCGCAGGACTGAGGGAGTTTACCGGCCGGTTGTATTGTTTGCGGTATTGTTTCAGGAAATGCTCGGCCAGCGGCACAATGTCCTCCACGCGTTCACGCAGGGGCGGCAGATCCAGTTCAATGGTATTGATCCGGTACAGCAAATCCTGCCGGAAGGATTTATCGGCAACCCGCTGATAGATGGGGGAATTAGTCGCGCAGATAAGCCGTACATCAACCGCTTTGGGTTTGTTGGCACCGACCCGCGTAACCATCCGTTGCTGTAGCACGGTAAGCAGCCGGGCCTGCTGCGGTTGGGTAATATTCCCGATCTCGTCCAGGAAAATGGTACCGCCGTTGGCTTCCTCGAATCGACCGGCGCGGTCATCGCGGGCGTCGGTGAAGGCTCCGCGAACGTGACCGAAGAGTTCACTTTCAAAGAGCGTCTCGCTTAAAGCGCCCAGGTCTACGCTCACGAAGGGCTTGTCGCGCCGGTGGGAGCGCTGGTGAATCGCCCGCGCAATGAGGTCTTTGCCGGTACCGTTTTCGCCCAGGATCAAGACGTTGGCATCGGTTTCGGCGATGCGCTCAATGGTATCGAACACCTGCCGCATGGCCGGGCTGCTGCCAATGATATTGGGCAGGTTGCCGGACCGGGTAGCTTTGCCTTCGGCTTTATCCAGGCGCTGCTGACGTACCTCTATGACCGACTGTAGCGTGCTAAGCAGTTTATCGTTTTCCCACGGTTTCAGAATAAAATCGGTAGCCCCTGATTTAATCGCCCGCACGGCCATTTCGACATCGCCATAGGCGGTAATCAGCACCACGGCAACCTGGGGGTTGATGTCCAGGATCCGGTCGAGCCACAGAAAGCCTTCGCGGCCGCTGCTGTTGTCCCGCTCGAAATTCATATCCAGCAACACCACATCGTACTGCGTATTATTGATCAGGAAAGGAATTCGCTCGGGGTTCTTCTCAATATCAACCTGTCCGAAATGACGTTTCAATAACAGACGGGCTGCACTCAACACATCAACGTCGTCGTCTATAACCAGTATTTTAGACATAACTTTATTTATACACAGCTACATAGCTGTGTTTTGGCAGTGGTGGAAAGTCTTAGTCAATTATAGTATTCGGTCTAACAGCTTGTTGCCGTGCCATGTATCGTACAAAAGATGTACCTATTTAGCCGGGGTGTTCATTCTCAATAAATTGCAAGATAAGACATTTCTGGCGGTGTCCGTTTTCGGACGTGATTTTGTCCGCATCTGGACAGAATTATTCATTATAAACGCTGCAAGTTGTTGAAAATCAAGCCATTTTTTAGGCTGGCACGGCAATTGGCATTCTATGGTTCAGCAAAGAAATGGTAATTTAGTATTTCTTTACTACTCAATCATCGTTTGATAATTCATCAATTAAGTAATAAATCAGTAATGGACCGCGTCTTACCAAAACGATTCTGGACTTCACAACGCATCGCTTTAACCGTTGGCGGATTGCTGCTGGCGTCTCTGTTGGTTTACAGCTTCCTGCTGGCCGATCATCGGTCAAAACTCAACGTTGAGAAAGATAAAATAACCGTTTCCACCGTTGCCGAAGGGCCCTTTGAAGAATTTATCGCCGTAACGGGCGTTGTTCAGCCGCTGAAGACCATCCGGCTCGATGCCGTAGTGGGTGGGTACGTGACCCAAAAAATGGTAGAAGGTGGTAGCATGGTCGACAAAGGTCAGATTCTGCTCCGACTGGAAAATCAGACCCTGAAACTAAACTTCCTGCAATCGGAGACCGAAGCCAACCGACTGGTAAACGACTTACAAAATACCCGTCAGCGTTTGAGAGTAGAGCGCTTTGCCCTGCGCCGGAACCTGTCGGAGCTGGAGTTTAACCTGGACCAGGCTAAAGACACCTACGAGCGCCAGGCTAAACTCTTTAAAGATAAAGCTATTCCTGAGCAGGACTACCTGACCGCCAAACGGACATATGAGCGGCTGGAGAAGCAACGCCAGATTGAAATAGAATCGCAGCAATACCAGGAAGAAAACGCCAAACTACAGATCAAGCAACTGGAAGGCACCCTGGCCCGCACGCAACGAAACGTGGCACTCTGGCAGCAGACGCTGGAAAACCTCGTAGTGCGTGCTCCGGTAGCGGGTCTGCTGTCGACCATGGATGTTGAAGTGGGTTCCAATATTAATCAGGGCCAGAACATTGGTCAGATTGACGACCTGGATGGGTTTAAAATGCGTGTCGGCATCGACGAGCACTATATTTCCCGCATCTTCCCCGGCCTGAAAGGTTCGTTTGATTTTGGGGGCGGTACGCACGGCCTGGAGATCAGCCGCGTATACCCCGAAGTACGGAACGGCCGGTTTGAAGTGGACATGATCTTCGCGAAAGGTGCACCCAATGGCATCAAGCGGGGGCAGTCGTCACCCATCCGCCTTGAACTGGGCAAAGCATCTAAAGCTACCCTGCTGCCGGTTGGTGGCTTCTTCTCCGACACCGGTGGTAACTGGGTTTATGTCGTTGACCGCTCGGGCAAGCGGGCTGTAAAGCGGAATATTACCTTGGGCCGGAAGAACCCCGAGTATTTTGAAGTGCTGGAAGGACTGGAGCCCGGCGACCAGGTCATTACCTCCTCGTATGAGAACTTTGGCAATAACGAAGTATTAGAGTTTTAATCATTCATACACCAATGATACGTACCAATAACCTACAAAAAATCTTTTCTACCGAAGAAGTAGAAACTACGGCCCTGCATGGTATTAATATGGATATTCAGGATGGCGAATTCGTAGCCATCATGGGGCCGTCCGGTTGCGGCAAATCAACCCTGCTGAACATCATAGGCCTGCTTGATAATCCAAGTGAGGGCGAGTATCATTTCTACGGCACGGAGGTGTCTAAAATGTCAGAGCGGCAGCGGGCCCAACTCCGCAAAGGCTCTATTGGGTTCGTATTCCAGAGCTTCAATCTGATTGATGAACTGACGGTGTATGAAAACGTCGAGCTGCCCCTGCTGTACCTGAAAGTAGATGCCGCCGAGCGCAAAGCCCGCGTGGAAGAAGCCCTCACCCGCATGAACATCATGCACCGGCGCAATCACTTCCCGCAGCAGTTATCCGGTGGTCAGCAACAGCGTACGGCCATTGCCCGTGCCGTAGTGGCCAAGCCCAAGCTGATTCTGGCCGATGAACCGACGGGTAACCTCGACTCGGCCAACGGCGAAGAGGTAATGAAACTGTTGCTGCAACTGAATGAAGAGGGAACCACCATCATTATGGTAACGCACTCCCCCTACGATGCCGGCTTCGCGCATCGCATTGTCAACCTGTTCGACGGTAAAGTTGTAACCGAGAATTTCCACGTATAAGCAAAACCGCCGGCTGCCCGGCGGTTTTGACATCTCCACACCACTATGTTCCTCAACTACCTGAAAATCGCGTTCCGCAACCTGCTGAAGCATAAAGCCTATGCCGCCGTTAACATTGTCGGCCTGTCTGTTGCTTTCGGCGTGTGCCTGCTGCTGTTTCTGACGGTCTACCACGAGTTCTCGTACGACAACTTCCACGCCAACGGTAAGACGTTGTACCGGGTGTATAATCAACTTGGAACGGACCAGAAAGGGACTGTCCTGATGGCGCCGTTCACCCCGGCGGTTCAGAAGGAGTTTCCGAACGAGGTACGACGGATCTCCCGGATTGTTGATGCCGGTGGGCTGGTTCGGGTAGGAGATAAGGAGATGGGCAAAAATGTCCGGCTGGTAGACCCGGATTTTCTGCAGATGTTTACCTTTCCGCTGATTAAGGGCGACGCCAATACCGCGCTGAACAGCCTGAGCAGTGTGGTGCTGACCGAAAAGGTAGCTACCGATCTGTTCGGCAGTGCAGATCCCATTGGTAAAACGGTTTCGCTCCTGCTGACCGATACATGGCAGCCGTTTATTGTCTCTGGCGTAATGGCCAATCTGCCGGAGAACTCCAGTGTCCAGTTTGAGGTGCTGGGCCGGTTCGAGCTAAATCCGAATTATCAGGCCAGCAAAGATCAGTGGGACAGCCAGTACCATTCTGTTTTCCTGCAGCTTGACGAAAAGGTAAGCGAAGCGGCTTTTGAACAGCGTCTGCGCCCATTTACCAGTAAATACCTGGTTGAGACCCTGCGCAATCTGAAGCGTGATGGGGCACAGGCCGATGAAAACGGCGACCTGGCCAGTTTTCGGTTGTTACCTATGCGTGATATGCACTTCAACGCAGAAGTGGGAGGGGATACCGTTTCGGCCATAAAGCCGGTTTATCTGTATTTACTGCTGGTGATTGGCGGCTTGATCCTGCTGATTGCCTGCATCAACTTCATTAACCTGTCGACGGCCCGTTCGTTGACCCGCTCAAAAGAAGTTGGGATGCGGAAAGTGTTGGGAGCGCTCAAAATGCAGCTGGCTTTCCAGTTCTGGGGCGAAGCGCTCATAATCTGCCTGTTCTCCCTGGGTCTCGGCGGCCTGATGGCTTTTGGCTTGCTGTCTGAGTACAAAAAGCTGTTCAACAATGCGCTCTCGCTGGCTTCGTATAAAGACCCGATCGTTCTGCTGTCCATATTGGGGGCTTTCCTGCTGGTTACGATTCTGGCGGGTGGTTATCCGGCTTTGTTTATGGCCCGGTTTAATACCATTGAGGTATTGAAAGGAAAAATTTCGTCGGCCCGGAGTTCGTCGGCTAGTGCGGGCGGCCTGCGGAACACCCTGGTGGTGGTACAGTTCGCCATTGCTACCTTTCTGATTGTCTGCACGCTCATTGTCTGGCAGCAGATCTCCTTTCTGCGCAGCATGCCGTTGGGGTATAATCAGAACCAGGTAGTCAGTATTCCCGTGGGTAGTGGCGTAAGCGGCCAGAAAGCCCTGGAACTGATGCGCGACAAACTGGCTCAACAACCCCGTATCTTAAGCATTACCGGCACCAGTCGGAATCTGGGCCGGGGCACCGATGGATCGACATACACCTCCATTATCGGCTTCGATTACAAGAACCGGGGGGTACGCTCCCACTACCTCCGGGTCGATTATGATTATATTAAAACGCTTGATCTGAAGTTGCTGGCCGGCCGCGATTTCTCCCGCGAGTTTGCTACGGATACCACCACCGCCGTTGTGATCAACGAGGCCATGGCGAAACAACTGGCTGAGAAAAATCCGATTGGAACCCTGCTGAACATTAACGACGGACAGCCACCCATGCAGGTAGTGGGCGTTGTGAAAGACTATCACTTCGAGTCCCTGAAGCAGAGCATTAACCCGATTACGTTTTTTATCGATACGGACTGGCCGGTCAACTACATCTTTGTTAAGATTGCGCCGGACAATGCACCGGCCACCATGGACTTGCTGAAGAAGACCTGGGCTGAGGTAGCCCCGAAGTCGACGTTCCTCGGCACATTCTTAGACGAAAACACCAACCGGCAGTACCGGTCAGAAGAGCGTATGTCGCAGATCTTCATGAGTGCCGCCGTCCTGGCGATAATCCTCTCGTGCATGGGTCTGTTCGCGATTGCCATCATGGTCATGACGCAGCGCACCAAGGAAATCGGCGTACGGAAAGTGCTGGGGGCCAGCGTTTTCAGCATTGTGGCCCTGCTCTCCCGCGACTTCCTGAAGCTGGTACTGGTCGGCATCATCATTGCCTCTCCGCTGGCATGGTGGGGTATGAGCAAATGGCTCCAGGAGTTTGCCTTCAAGATTGATATTGAGTGGTGGGTATTTGCGCTGGCGGGCCTGCTGGCCGTGCTGATTGCCTTTGTGACGGTAAGCTTCCAGAGTATCAAGGCCGCGCTGAGGAACCCGGTTACCTCACTGCGTTCGGAGTGACATTGTAGGGGTCCGTCGCTCCGGCGCACCGGTCCCGCTGGCCCCTACAACCAATCCCTATTAACCATGCTACGAAACTATCTCAAAATCGCCGTTCGGAACCTGCTGCGGAGTAAGTCCTTCACGGCAATCAATATTCTGGGGCTGTCGGTGGGGATGACCTGCTGTATGCTGCTGCTGCTGTACATCCGCAGCGAACTGTCGTACGACAAGCACCACGAACATGCCGATAACCTGTATATGCTGGGCTCCAGAGCGACACTCGGTCAGGGTACCGGTGAAGAATACGCTACCGGCTCGGCACCGTATGCCTTTACGCTGAAATCGGAGTACCCAGAGATTGAGGAAGTCACGCGGTTATGGGTGAACCTCATCGACGAAAAAGCGCTGTTGCAGGTGCGCGAGCAAGGCAAACCAGTTGTCTCATTTTACGAAACTAAAGGCTATCAGGTCGATTCTACGTTTTTCGACCTATTCTCCTACCAGTTTACCGAAGGTAATCCGAAGTCGGCGCTCAAAGACCCACGGTCCATTGTATTGTCAGAAGAAGTGGCTCAGAAGCTGTTTGGCAATGCCCCAGCCCTCGACAAAATCATTCGCATTAGTGGTACCGCTGGTTCTGGCGAAAACTTTAAAGTAACGGGTGTCTATCGGGATGCAACGGCCAAGTCGCACATCGACGCCCGGTTTTTTGTGCCACTTTATGCCGGGTGGGTCGGTAGTTTTCTGCGGGAAGGAAGGCTGGATTTCGCGAACAACAACATGTTTTATACGTACCTGCGGTTGAAACCCGGTCGCAACGGCGAACCGTCCAATCCGCAACAACTGGAGCAGAAGTTTCCGGCTTTTATTGAGAAATACGCCCGCGAGGACCTGAAAAAGCAGGGCGGTGATAAAAATCTTTTTCTGATATCGGTCAAAGACCTGCACCTGCATAGTCAGTTTAACAATGTGGTAACGCCGACGAATACCACCACCTACCTGTACATTCTGGCGTCCATTGCTATCTTCACCCTGCTGATTGCCTGTATCAACTTCATGAACCTCTCTACGGCTCGTTCGGCCAAGCGAGCGGCCGAGGTAGGTATCCGGAAAGTGATGGGGGCCGAACAGGGGGCGTTGGTCAGGCAGTTCCTGGGAGAGTCAATGGTATTGACCCTGCTGGCGTTCGTTATTGCCCTGGTGCTGGTTATTATAATGCTGCCGCTGTTCAATCAGATGGCCGGCAAACTCCTGCAACTATCTGATTTGTTTGAACCAACTATCCTGCTGACGTTCCTGCTGCTGGCCTTGCTCACGGGACTTATTGCAGGCAGTTACCCAGCGTTCTTCCTGTCGCTGTTCAACCCGGCTCAGGTGCTTAAGGGGAAGTTTGTCAATTCGCTTTCGGCAGTTGCCTTGCGCAGAGGACTGGTGGTATTCCAGTTTGTGGTATCGGTAGGGCTGGTCCTGGCCACGTTCGTAATCCAGGAGCAAATGAAGTATATGCGTAATAAGTCGCTGGGCTTCACGCAGGACCAGCAGATTGCGATTCCGTTCCGCAGCGAGGAGTCGAGGGGTATCTATACTGCGTATCGGAATGAGGTACTCCGGAACAATCAGGTGGTGGGCGCTTCCGGGACAGAGTATTACCCTGGTATCTTCAACGCCAGTGACTGGATTCTCCACCGGCCCGACCAGCCTGTTAACCAGGGAGTCGACGTCCACACGAACTGGGTGGATTATGATTACCTGCAAACCATGGGCTTTCAGTTGGAAAAAGGCCGGATGTTCTCCCGTGATTTTCCGGGCGACACAACCAACCGAATGGTAGTCAATGAAGCCCTACTGCGGGATTTTCAGATTCCTGTGGAGAATGCCATTGGTCAAAAACTCATGACTACGTTCGATAGCGATGGTTTTGAGATAGTCGGTGTGGTTAAAGATTTTCATTTTGAGAATCTGCACCAGACCATCCAGCCGTATGCGTTCTTTCTGAAGAGAAGGCCGAGCTTCAATTACATCATAGTACACGTTAATACGGCGAATATGCAGAATGTGCTCGGCTTCCTGGAGCAGAAATGGAAGGCCCTGCGGCCCGACGAACCGTTTGAGTTTACGTTCCTGAACGAAGACTTCCAGAAAAACTACCAGGCTGAAGCGCGTACATCCCGCATCGTTAGCTACTTCACCATTATATCTATCCTGATTTCTTGCCTGGGCCTCTTTGGTCTGGCGGCCTTCGCGGCTCAGCAACGAACCAAGGAAATTGGCGTGCGAAAAGTGCTGGGTGCAACCACCGCTAACATTGTGCTCCTGTTGTCAAAAGACTTCCTGAAATTAGTCTTTATCGCCATCCTCATTGCCTCGCCGATTGCCTGGTACGCCATGAACCGGTGGCTGGAAAACTTTGCCTATAAGATTGACATTCCGTGGTGGGTATTCGTGGTATCCGGTGCGCTGGCGGTCCTCATCGCCTTCGTCACCGTCAGTTTCCAGAGTATTAAGGCAGCATTGATGAATCCGGTGAAGAGCCTGAGAGCAGAGTAGGTATATAGGAGTAGGCAGTTGGCAGTTTGCAGAAAATACCAGCCAAGCAACTGCCTACCGCCCACTGAAGACTGAAACCCATGCTAAGAAACTACCTAAAAATCGCTCTCCGCAACCTCATGCGGCATAAGTCGTTTACGTTTATCAACATAATCGGCTTATCCATTGGCCTGGCCTGCTGTCTGGCCATCATCCTGTTCATTCAGGATGAATTCCGGTACGATGCGTTTCATGCCAAAGCCGACCGCATCTACCGGCTCGTCAACAATCGCTATTCGCAGGGGCGGGATAACCAGATGGCCATGACGCCACCGGCCTATGGGCCTGCCCTGAAAGCTACCTTTCCGGAAGTGGAGGAGAGTGCCCGGGTGCTTTCATTGACCAACGGGGGTGAGATTTTATTCAGCTACGAAGACAAGCGGTTTCTGGAGCCGGATGTGCTTTTAGCTGATTCTACCTTCTTCTCAGTCTTCTCCTTTCCGCTGACGCGGGGTAATCCGACCAAAGCACTGGCAGAACCGAATACGCTGGTGATTACCGAATCGATGGCGAAGCGGTACTTTGGCGACCAGGACCCGCTGAACAAAATCCTGAACATTGCCGGAGAACTCAAAATGCGCGTAACCGGTGTAATGAAGGATATTCCCGAACATTCGCACCTGAAAGCGACCTGCATCGGTTCCTTTACGACGTTAAAGACTTTCGTATCAGACCCAAAGCGGCTGGAGAACTGGACCTGGCAGCAATTCAATACGTACATTGTGCTGCAGGAGAACCGGGATGGTAAATCAGCCAGTGCGGGTGCCCTGGAAGCTAAGCTGCCGGCGTTCCTGAACGAAAAAGCCAAGCCGGAGCTGGATCGTGGCGATATGCGGTATACCACCCGGTTGCAGCCGCTCAAGGACATTCACCTGTATTCGGCAGATTTGGAATATGACTATGCCAAAAAAGGCAACATCAACCACATATATGCCTTTGCCGTTATTGCGCTGTTTGCCCTGCTGATTGCCTGCTTCAACTTCATGAACCTCTCCACTGCCCGGTCGATGCAGCGGGCGAAGGAAGTTGGTTTGCGCAAGGTAGTTGGAGCCGACCGTATACAACTTGTCCGGCAATTCCTTGGCGAATCTGTCCTGTTGACCCTGCTGGCCCTGGTGGTAGCGATTGGCATCGCGCAGGTCTGGTTATCGCTTTTCAACCAATGGATGGGTAAACGTTTATCCTTTCAGGAGGCACTTAACCCGACCTTTATCGGTAGTGTTCTGGGGGCTACCCTGGTGGTAGGCTTGTTGGCGGGGATTTACCCGGCGTTCTTCCTGTCGGCCTTTCAGCCGGTAAAGGTGCTGAAAGGGGCTGTCGGTAAGGGGAGCCGGGCTGGGTACTCGCTGCGCAAGACGCTGGTGGTGCTTCAGTTTACGGTATCCACTATCCTGATTATCGGCACCGGTATTGTGTTTAGTCAGCTCAAGTTTATTCAGAAAAAGGATTTGGGCTTTAACCGGGAGCAGGCTGTGGTGCTGCCGTTGCGGGGCAAAGCCATGCGCGAAGGCTTCGAGAACATCAAGCAGGAACTGCTGCGCAACCCGAACATTACGGCGGCTACGGCCTGCTACGGTATCCCGGGCGGTATGTTTGCCGGCGACGGAATTAAGCTGCCGGGGCAGGATAAGGATATTTCGACGAATATGTTTCTGGTGGACTATGAATACGTGTCCACCCTGGGTATGCAGGTAGTAGCCGGGCGGGACTTCTCCCGGAAGTTCGGAACAGATGCGGAAGAAGCTTTTATTCTGAACGAAACGGCGGTGCAGTTTCTGGGCTGGGGTAAACCGGAGAATGCGCTGGGTAAAGAAATCTTGTGGAAGGAATGGTCTCCCAAAACGCCCGCCGACTCAATTAAACGCGGGAAGGTTATTGGCGTAGTGCGTGATTTTAACTACAAATCGCTCCACCAGAAAATTGAGCCGATGGTGCTGCACATCTACCCGGCCGACTTCACCAGCCTTGTCGTACGCGCCCGTCCCGAAAACATGGCAGCTACCCTCGACTTCCTCAAAACAAAGTGGCAGGGTTTAGCGCCCGACTGGCCGTTTGAATATGACTTTATCGACAATCAGTTTGCGGAAATGTACCGCTCCGAGCAGATTTTCGGAAACCTGTTTGGTCTGTTTACCTCGTTGTCTATCCTGATTGCCTGTCTGGGTCTGTTCGGCCTGGCGACGTTCATGGTGCAGCAGCGCTTTAAGGAAATTGGTGTGCGCAAGGTACTGGGAGCTTCTGTCCCCAATCTCGTCTCGATGCTGAGCTGGGACTTTCTGAAGCTGGTCCTGATTGCCATAATCATAGCCTCACCGATTGCCTGGTGGGCGATGAACCAATGGCTGGCAAATTTTGCCTATCGTGTCGACATCCCCTGGTGGATGTTTGTAGCCGCTGGTACAGTCGCCGTGCTGATCGCCTTCCTGACCGTTAGCTACCAAAGTATCAGAGCCGCGTTGATGAACCCGGTTACCTCGCTGAGGTCGGAGTGATATTGTACGGGTCAGCCTCTGGCTGGTTCGTACAAAATTATAACCATATGCTACGAAATTACCTCAAAATCTCCTGGCGGAACCTGCTGAAGCACCCGACCACGACCAGTATCAACTTGCTGGGTCTAACGCTTGGACTGACGACTTGTCTGCTGGTTCTGCTGTTCATCCAGAACGAGTGGAGCTACGACCAGCATCACCGGCTCGGCAGGCGTATTTACCGGGTTAACCAAATCCAGACGACTGGTGAGGAGGTGGATCGTTCGGGTACGTCACCCTATCCCCTGGCACCGGCCATGCGTCTTGATTTTCCCGACTGGTCAAAGATCACCCGCATTCACGCAGACCGGGATGTGTCGGTAACCATTTCGCGGGAGAAAATTCTGCTGGAAGACAGGGTGCTGTTTGCGGAGCCGGAGCTGCTCGATATGTTCGATGTGGAGATGGTGACCGGTAACGGCCGGGTTGCACTCGGTCAGCCTAACCAGGTTATATTAAGTGAAACTACCGCCCGGAAATATTTTGGCACGGCCCCGGCGGTCGGTAAAACATTTCGCCTGGACAACAGAGTCACTGTGCAGGTAACCGGTCTTATGCGTGACATTCCCTCGCAGTCGAACCTGAACGCGAGTATGCTGGTGTCGTTTGCCACGATGAAAGATTATTTTCAACTCGGTATCGACCAATGGGGCGTGCGCTCTGGTGGAAGTGTGTTTGCGCTGCTGCCCGAAGGAAAGGCGCCAGAGCAGTACACCGCCCGATTGGCTGCCGCGAGTCAAAAATACTTTGCCGATCGTAAAGGTGAGCAGAACGAGCTGCTGCTTCAGCCACTTTATGACATTCACTTTAATACGGATTACGAGGGCAGCCAATTCTCTCCGGCTATCGCACCGACATACATCTACGTCTTCGGTGCTGTGGGCTTGTTTGTACTGCTGATTGCCTGCGTCAACTTCATCAATATGTCTACCGCCCGCGCCATGACCCGCGCCCGCGAGGTGGGTGTACGGAAGGTAGTGGGGGCCACGCAGGGCCAGTTGGTGCGGCAGTTTCTAAGCGAGGCCTTCTGGCTGGCGGCCTTCTCGGCTTTGCTGGCCCTGGTACTCAGTTATAGTCTGCTGCCGCAGGTCAATGATTTTCTGCAAAAGCAGATTGCCTTTCGGTGGACAGAGGCTGTAGGCCTGCTGGTCATCTTAGCTTTATTGACCACCGTATCGGCGGGGGTGTATCCAGCGTTTTTTCTGTCGCGGTTCAAGCCCGTTCGGGTGCTGAAATCGATAGCTGAACCGGGCCGGGGTGGCCAGGGCTGGCTGCGGCAGGGCCTGGTGGTGTTTCAGTTTACAATTTCGCTGGTGCTGGCCGTAGGGGTGCTGATTGTCTACCGGCAGATGAATTACTTCCGCCAGAAGGACCTGGGCTTTAACCGGGAGGCCATTGTGACGGTTGGAATACCCCAGACAAAGAATCTGACACCAATTGCTGAGGAGCTGAGGCAGATTCCGGGCGTCGACAACATTACGTTTGCGCTGGGTGCCCCCACATCTGGTAACAACTTTGGTACCGACATGCGGCCTGACCCTGCCAATCAGGAGAAGAAAATAGGCATTGCGCTCAAAATAGCCGACGCCGATTATCTGAAGACATATGGACTTAGACTGCTGGCCGGCCGCTTCCTTGCCCACAGCGACACGCTGGCTATTGCGAGTAGCGTTCCAGAGGAGCAACGGCGGTATGTGTTTGTGGTGAACGAAAACGCGGTGAAAGCGCTGGGGTATTCGCGGTCCGAGCAGGCACTCGGACGTAAAATCGGTGTCGGCCTGAATGGCATCAATGCCGAGATTGTAGGTGTTGTAAAAGATTTCCATACCAGCTCGCTCCGCAACCCGATTCAGCCGATGGTGATGATGAACTTCCCGTATTTCTACCGTAGCATTGGCGTGAAGCTGCACACCAGTAACTACACTGCCGCCATGGTATCGATTGAGCGCGTCTGGCGCAAATTTTATCCCGACGATTATTTCGATGCCGAGTTTCTGGATCAGAGCCTGCAGGAGCAGTACGAAGAAGAAATGCGGCAGTTTACGCTTTTGCGCGTCTTTGCCGGTCTGGCCTTAATCATCTGCTGTCTGGGTCTTTGGGGCCTGGCAACCTTCGTCATTGGCCGGCGCACCAAGGAGATTGGCGTCCGTAAAGTATTAGGCGCGTCGGTACCGAGCCTCGTCTCGATGCTCAGCAAAGATTTTCTAAAATTGGTGCTCATTGCTATTCTGATTGCCACACCCATTGCCTGGTACGCCATGGACCAGTGGCTCCGGAATTTCAACTACCGCATCGGCATCGAGTGGTGGGTATTCGTCGTGGTTGGCGCTATAGCGGTAGCCGTCGCCTTCCTGACTGTCAGTTTCCAGAGTATCAAAGCAGCCTTGATGAATCCAGTTCGTTCGCTTCGCGCGGAGTGATACATGTAGGAGTCGGCCCCTGCAAACCTAAAACATATGCTAAAGAACTACCTCAAAATCGCCTGGCGGAACCTTTGGAGAAACAAGGGGTTCTCGCTGATTAACATCTTTGGTCTGGCCGTTGGACTGGCCTCGTGTCTGCTGCTGTTCATGTACCTGTCGCATGAGCTGAGCTATGATGATTTCCACGAGAATGGTGACCGGATTGTTCGCGTTACCATGGAGTTTGGCCTGGAGGGAAAGGTCAGTAAAGCACCCGTGACCGGCACCCGAGTTGGTCCGGAGTTTGGCCGGCAATTTCCGGAAGTGGAGTCGGCGGTGAGGTTGCTGAACGGTCAGGCGGTTGTGCGATACGGTGACCAGCAGTTCAGCGAAAAACGTTTTGTGTATGCAGACTCGTCGCTGTTCAATATCTTTTCGTTCCGTCTCCTGAAGGGCAATCCGCAACAGGTGCTGGCCGGGCCTAACCTGGTTGTGCTGTCGGCATCAACGGCGCAAAAGTACTTCGGCAAGGAGGAGCCTATTGGTAAAGTGCTGCGGATCAATACCGGACGGAGTGACAAAGATTTTACCGTTACGGGTGTAGTGCAGGATTGCCCGGCCAATTCCCAGATAAAGTATGATTTACTGGCTTCGTTTACCACGCTAGCCGCAGCCAGAGAGCCTGAGCAGTGGTATTCAGCCAATTATGCTACCTACCTGCTGCTGCGTCGGCCAGAGTCTATTGCGCCCCTACAGGTGAAGATTCCGGCGTTTATGAAAACGCAGTTCGGCGAACTGAGTCTGACGGGTAAAGATTATCTGACTTATAATCTGGAGCCGTTGCGCCGGGTGCATCTGTACTCAGATGTAGAAGGAAACTTCGAGCCGAACGGCGACCTGATTTACATCTACATCTTTGGCTCTATTGCCCTCCTGATTCTGATTATTGCCTGCGTTAACTACGTCAACCTGGCTAGCTCGCGGGCGGTGGAGCGGGCGCAGGAGGTGGGGGTCCGAAAGGTAATGGGGGCGCTTCAGGCGCAGTTGTTCGGGCAGTTCATCGGTGAGTCGGTGCTGGTAACGTTATCGGCATTATTACTAGGGGTATTACTGGCTTATCTGGCCTTGCCGCTGTTCAACGAGTTGTCGGCGCGGGCGTTTACGTTTGACATGTGGGTACAGCCCAAATACCTGTTGCTGCTGCTTGGAGTTGCCCTGCTGGTAAGCCTCATTGCCGGTACCTACCCGGCTTTGATACTAGCTCGGTTCCGTCCGGTGAAGGTGCTGAAAGGTAATTTGAAAACGGTCGGGGCCGGCCAATTCCGCCGGGCACTGATCGTGTTTCAGTTTGCCATTACAGCTTTCCTGATTACCAGCACCCTCATCGTACAAAATCAGCTTTCGTTTATTCAAAACAAGAAGCTTGGCTACAATAAAGACCATGTGCTGGTGCTGCCGGCCGACAAGCAGGTGGTCGAAAAGATTAAATCCCTGAAGAACGTATTCAAACAGAATGCCAACGTACGGGATATAACGCTGGCTTATGAGTCGCCGGTGTACATCAATGGGGGCTACGGTATGCACCGGCAGGACATGCCCGACGATCAGTACAAAATGGCCAATGGTCTGCCGGTTGATGAGGACTTTATCCGCACGATGGGTCTGCGCATCATTGCCGGCCGGGATCTCACCCAGAAAGATGTTGAAATGGCCTCCAGACCAGACGGTGATACGCTGAATTACTACTATTTTGTCCTGAACGAATCGGCCGTGAAAGAACTGGGCTGGACCCCACAGCAGGCTATCGGCCAGAAAATGGACATGGGTGGCAACCGCAAAGGCGAGGTAAAAGCCGTAATAGAAGATTTCCACTTTGCCTCGATGAAGCAACAGGTCGGGCCGCTGGTGATTTTTCCCGAGGGCGGTGGAAATGTTATGCTGGTCAAACTATCGGGTAATCAGCTCGAAAGCACCTTACAGTATCTGGAGGCTAAATGGCGAGCGCTGGTACCTGACCGGCCGTTTGAATATGAGTTTATGGACGAGGAGTTCAGTAAGCTTTATGCCGGTGAAGTACGAACCGGCCGTATTTTCAGTGTCTTTGCGTTTCTGTCAATTTTCCTGGCCTGCCTGGGGCTGTTTGGCTTGTCCGCCTACACTACGGCTCAGCGCACCAAAGAAATCGGGATCCGTAAAGTCCTGGGTGCCTCTGTTATGAGCATTGTAACCCTGCTCTCTAAAGATTTTCTGAAGCTGGTTGTGGTTGCCCTTGTGATTGCTTCTCCTCTGGCGTGGTACGCCATGAACCAGTGGCTGAAAGACTTTGTCTACCGGATCGATATTCCGTGGTGGGTATTTGTCATCGCGGGTATACTGGCCATCGCCATTGCCTTTCTGACGGTAAGTCTGCAATCCATCAGGGCCGCTTTTCAGGACCCGGTCAAGAGTTTAAAGACTGAATAATAGATAACCATGAAAAAATTCATCTTCCTGTCCCTGTTTACCGCTGCTTTCTCCGGCGCATACGCCCAGAGTAGCCAGATTGACAATGTGGCGGCCGTTAAGCAGGCCTGTTTCAACTACATCGATGCTTTTTATAGAGCAGATACCACGCTGGCGTATAAGAGTGTACATCCAACGTTGCAGAAGCGCGGGTTTTCCTTCGATGCGAAGGCCGACAGCTACTCCAAACAACTGGAAATGCCGTTTCCAGCGCTGGTGCGGCTGGCCAAGGTCTGGAATAAAGACGGAAACCGGGCTAATGGACAATCTCCGAGAGACGTGGAAATCTTTGAAATAGCTGATAAAACGGCGGCTGCCAAGGTCAGGGCCGTGTGGGGTATTGATTACCTGCACCTGATGAAGGAGAATGGCACCTGGTACATTGTGAATGTACTCTGGCAATCTCCACCTAAATACGCACAGGCTAGACCGTGAAGGGTTGAATAGTTGAGTGGTTCACTGGTTATTAGTTAACTACTCAGCTATTCAACCGATGAGCTAATCAACCACTCACCCATTCTACGCAAATGCTCCGGAACTACCTGAAGGTGGCTGTACGCAGCCTTTTCAAAAACAAGGTATATGCCTTTACCAACATATTTGGCCTTACCATTGGTCTGGCGGCTTTTGGCCTGATCAGCCTGTACATCTTTGATGAATGGCGGGTTGACCGGTTCCATGAGAAGGGCAACCGCATTTACCGGGTGCTTACCAATACCCGCGTAAAGGGTGAGTCTGGCGTAAACAGCACGGTAGGCCGGCCGCTGGCGCAAAAAATAGAAGCCGAGGTACCCGAGGTTGACAAAGTAGTACCGGTGCGAACGACGAATCTGGCCATTACATACAACAACCAGTACTTCTACGAAAAGCAGCTATTCGCTGGGGAACACTTTCTAAACGTATTTTCTTTCCCGTTACTGGAGGGAGACCCGCAAACTGCCTTACGTGAGCCTTATTCGCTGGTGCTTACCCAAAGTACGGCCTGGAAATACTTTGGCGGGAAGTCGGCCCTGGGGAAGGTGCTGATGCTGGGCGATACGTTGCCGTTTACCGTAACGGGTGTACTGGCTGAGCCACAGCCTTCGCATATGGATTTTCAGGTGCTGCTGTCACTCTCCACGTTTTACGCAACGGGTGGCGACCGCACGCCCTGGTTTACCTGGGACGAAACCTGTTATGTACTGCTGCCGGAAAACGCCAGCCCGGCCGCTGCGGAGTCGAAGATTTCGGCGTTGTCGATGCGGTATAATGGTCAGGAGTACCGTAACAATGGCTATGAGGTAACGCATACCCTCGAAGCCGTACCCGACATCTACCTGCATTCCGAAGCCGGCGGTCTCAACCGGGCCACCGGCAGCGCCAGGCAATTACAGCTGTTGGGCATCATCGGGCTGTTTATTCTTCTGCTGGCGTGTAGCAACTTCATTAACCTGACTACCGCACACCAGGGCGAACGGGCGAAAGAAGTGGGCATCCGCAAGACCATTGGAGCGGCCTACTATGCCGTGGTAGGGCAGTTTATCGGCGAATCGCTATTGCTGGCTTTGTTGTCGGGTATACTGGCCTTAATAATTGTGGTGCTGATGTTGCCCTTGTTAAATGACATCACCGAAAAGACCATCACCGTAGCCTTACTGCGGCAACCGGTGGCGCTGCTGGTCATTCTGGGCTTTTTGCTGTTTACAGGTGTGGTAGCGGGTTGGTATCCAGCGCTGGTGCTGGCGCGGTTCCGGCCCGTGGATACGTTAAAAGGCAGGCTTTCAACGACGGCAACAGGCACCTGGCTGCGTCAGGGGCTGGTCGTATTCCAATTCAGCGTGTCGCTGGTGCTTATTATCAGTACGCTGGTGGTTAGCCGTCAGTTAAAATACATGCAAAACCAGACACTTGGCTTTGATAAGGAACGCGTGCTGGCGATAGAACTCCGCAAAACACCGCGCCGGGACTTCATCGAGAACTACGAAAGCATTAAGCAGCAGGCTAACGCGTTGCCCAATGTTCAGACGGTAACCGGAACAGCCGCCTTGCCGGGTCAATCGGGGTGGGAAGGGCAGTTAGTTTGGGTGGAAGGGCGGCCGCAGGACCAGGCCGTCACGCTGGAGGTAATTACCGTTGACCATGATTATGCCAAAACCCTGGGGCTCAACATTCGGCATGGTCGTGATTATTCCACTGCCTTCAGCACCGATGCCACCAGTGGTGTCTTGCTGAACGAAACCGCCTGCCGGGCTTTTGGCTGGAAGCCGGAAGAAGCCGTAGGTAAGAAATTAAGCACCGCCGGACTCGAGGGTGGGCAGGTAATTGGTGTACTGGCCGATTACCACCAGCATGGCTTACAGGAAAAGATAAAACCGGTGCTGACCTTTATCGCGCCGTATGCGTTCCGTTACATGGCCTTGCGGCTTGGCTCCGGCGATGTGCCGGCCTCCGTGGCCCAGGTAGAACAATTCTGGAAATCACGTTTCCCCGGTTACCCGTTTGAATACCGATTCCTGGACGAGGACTTCGACCGACAATACAAAGCTGAACAGCGGCTGGCGCGTATTTTCAGCATCTTCGCCGGGCTGGCCATCCTGATTGCCTGCCTGGGCCTGTTTGGTCTGGCTACCTTTACCGCAGAACGCCGTACCAAAGAGATCGGTATCCGGAAAGTGCTGGGTGCGTCTGTACCAAGTCTCATCTCGATGCTCAGTTTCGACTTCCTGAAGCTGGTACTGGTCGCTATTCTGGTTGCTTCACCGATTGCGTGGTACGCGATGAGCCGCTGGCTGGAAGACTTCGCCTACCGGATTGATATGCCGTGGTGGGTGTTTGTCGTCTCCGGTATAGGCGCGTTACTAATTGCCTTTGTCACCATAAGTTTTCAGAGCATCAAAGCAGCGTTTATGAATCCGGTTACGTCTTTGAGGGCAGAATAAAAGTTCTCAGTGTGCAGTTTACAGTAGGCAGAATAAGATGCCGGTCAATCAGCCGCTTGAGAACTGCAAACTGCACACTCAAACACCATGCTCCGCAACTACCTCAAAATCGCCCTCCGCAACCTGCTGCGGCACAAGAGTTTTTCGTTCATCAACATCGTCGGCCTGTCGGTCGGGATTGCGGCCTGTCTGCTGATTCTTCAGTATGTCAGCTATGAATTGAGTTTTGATAAACTCCACTCGAAAGGTGACCGTATCTATCGGGTTCGGCAGGACCGCTACAACGATGGCGTGCTGAGTACCCAATGGGCAGGTGGCGCGTTTGCCGCAGGCAATTCGTTTAAGGATGCTTTTGCCGAGATTGAGGATTATGTGAAGCTGGTGAAGTCGCGGGCCATGATTGCTACCAACGGCGACGAGCGGCTGAAGATCGAGAAGGTCTACTGGGCCTCGGCTTCTTTCTTCAAAGTCTTTTCGTATCCGCTGGTGCAGGGCAACCCTGCGTTGGCGTTGGCGGAGCCTAATACAGCGGTTATCACAGAGACGGTGGCCCGGCGGCTGTTTGGTACTCAGAACCCGATTGGCAAAACCATTCAGCTTAACGCGGAGCAGGTGTATAAGGTAACGGGTGTACTGAAAGACCTGCCGACCAACACGCACCTGAAGATAGATATGCTGCGGTCGTATGTCACGTTTGTCAATCAGGTAAAAGCGGGTAACCCGGACGGTAGCGGTCCCGAAACGGCCTGGCAGTGGGATGGTTGCCTAACGCACCTGCTGCTCCGCCCCGGTACTGACCCTACTGCCCTGGAAGCCAAATTCCCGACGGTAGTTGACAAACTGGCCGGAGAGGAGCACAAAAAATACCGGTCGGCGGCCATTTACCTGCTACAGCCTCTACGCGACATCCACCTGTACTCGCATTACATGGAAGAAGCCGAGCCCAATGGTGACGGTACCACGGTATACCTCCTGCTGGGCGTGGCGTTCTTCATTGTAATCATTGCCTGGGTCAACTACATCAACCTGGCCACGGCACGGGCGATCAACCGGGCCAAAGAAGTGGGTGTGCGGAAAGCGGTTGGCTCGCAGCGGAGTCAGCTTATCCGGCAGTTTATGATGGAGTCCGCTTTGCTGAATGGTTTGGCTGTAGTACTGGCCTTAATCATGGTGATGGTAGCCATACCCTTGTTTAACGACCTGTCGGGGCACGAGCTGACGTTATCGCTGCTGAGCAAAGGTAACTTCTGGCTGGCGCTGGCTGGATTATACCTTATTGGGGTATTCTTCTCAGGACTATACCCGGCGCTTGTGCTGTCCAGTTTCAATCCGGTGGCTGTGCTGAAAGGGAAAGTAAGCGCGTCGCGACAGGGCGCCGTACTCCGGAAGGGGCTGGTGGTGTTGCAGTTTGCGGCTTCCCTGTTTCTGCTGGTGGGTACGTTTGTAGTGTTCCGGCAGATTCAATTCATGCGGGAGCAGTCGCTGGGTATTAATATCGACCAGACGCTGATCATTAATCCGCCCATTATTAAGAACGACTCTACGTTTTTGCGGCAGATGACGGCTTTTAAGGAGGAACTGTTCCGTCAGCCATCCATTCGGCATATTGCCGCGTCGACGGTGGTGCCCGGTCAGGCATCAGACTGGAACGCCGGCGGTATTCGCTTGAAAGGAACCGCAGAGGGCGACGGTAAACAGTACCGCATCATTGGCGTCGATTATGATTTCCTGAAGACCTATGATCTGAAATTGCTGGCCGGCCGTAACTTCGCCAAAGAGTTCGGCACCGACCCTAAGGCTGTTGTTTTTAACAAAATGGCGGCTCAGCACCTGGGCTTTGCGCAACCGGAACAAGCCGTTGGAAAAGAGATAAACTTTTGGGGTGAAATCTTTACGATTGTAGGCGTAACCGATAACTTTCACCAGCAGTCGCTCCGGGATGCGTATGAGCCTTTGATTCTCCGCCTGATACCGGATGTACGCGGCTATTTTTCCGTTAAAATGGCTGCGGGTGACATCCGTAGTACCATCGACAAAGTGCGTGATGAGTGGAACCGCTTCTTCCCCGGCAATCCCTTCGAGTATACGTTTCTCGACGATCGCTTCAACGAGCAATACCGCGCTGACCAGCGCTTTGGACAGGTATTTGGCTTATTCACTGGTCTGGCTATTCTGGTAGCCTGTCTGGGCCTGTTCGGGCTGGCGTCGTTTACCACCGTTCAGCGTACTAAGGAGATTGGTATCCGGAAGGTGCTGGGGGCATCGATTCCGGAAATCCTGCGGTTGCTTTACAAAGAGTTTGCACAATTAGTCTTAATCGCTTTTCTGGTCGCTACGCCCATTGCCTGGTACGCCGTTAGCCAATGGTTGCAGGGGTATGCCTTCCGCATCACACCCAACTGGGAGGTATTTGTGCTGCCGTTTGCCGTAGTGCTGCTGATTGCCTTACTGACGGTTTCGTTCCAGACCTTGAAAGCCGCCCTGATGAATCCGGTGAAGAGCTTACGGACGGAGTAATGTACGGGCCAGCCAGAGCGGTCCGACGTTTCGGCTGACCCGTACATTGGGCTGCAGAATTGATCTATTTTAGAAATTGGTCTAAATCCAACTGCAGAATCTCAGAAAACGATGATTCAGTGGCTGTTCCGCCATCACCAAGACGGTAGCGAAGCCACTGGCTGGTTTTGTAGTTATACACAAAGCCTTCGCGAATGTCGTAAGGTGCGTTTTCAATTAAGCTGATTACCTTTTGCAAATCGCCTTTCAAACCGCGAGTATGGCATACTTCAATAATGATGGGGATCTGATCGGCTGAATTGTCATAGAGCACCAGGTCGGGTGTTGGACTGGTGCGGCCTTCGTCCAGCATCGTTTCCGGAAGGGGTTCAAGCCGGATGGCTTTGTCGTAATAGTACAGCTTCCCCAGCCCAACGTTCAGCTTACTAATAACCCGCTGGTGTTCCATTGGGGCATTAACCCCCATCTCCTCCTCGTGGACGATGGGGCTGCCTGAGTAGCGCGTGTTGTACATAGTGGTGTACGAGATTGGTAGGCGAAGTTAAGAAATAATCTCTGTCCATTTCAGTACATTCACTGTCCAAAAGTGGACATTATCTAAAGGTGTAGCCGCGCCAGTTCTCTGAAATATAGCTTTTTCTATATTGGCATTCCATTTGATCGACATTATCGTATAAAATAGCAGCGGCATGAAACGGGCCTTTTTGGGAGAGTTTGAAGAAGTAGTTCTGCTAACGGTAGCCGTCCTCGACGAAGAGGCTTACGGCGTTACCATTACGCAGGAGTTAGAGCAGAAAATCGGTCGCGCGGTCGGCTTCAGCACCGTTCATACGACCTTACAGCGGCTGGAAGAGAAAGGGTATTTGTCGTCCCGGATGGGTGGAGCCACTGCCGAGCGGGGCGGTCGCCGGAAACGCTTTTTCATGGTTACAGCGACCGGCCGAAAAGCCTTGCACGAGGTTAAGTTGGTTCGTGATGAATTGTGGCGGGCGCTGCCTCCGCAGACGCTGCAACTGATGGGCTCTTAATTCATACAGCCATGAACATGAGACCGTATAGCCCCGGAACTGTTAAACCGCCCCGCTGGGCAGAAAAGCTACTGACCTGGTGGGGCCATCCTGATACGCTCGAAGAGGTGCAGGGCGATTTACTTGAGC
Organism: Nibrella saemangeumensis; assembly: GCF_039541915.1. Classification (NCBI taxonomy): domain Bacteria; kingdom Pseudomonadati; phylum Bacteroidota; class Cytophagia; order Cytophagales; family Spirosomataceae; genus Nibrella; species Nibrella saemangeumensis. The sequence continues at coordinate 68,805 of NZ_BAABHD010000003.1, read as the reverse complement.
TTCACGACTATTGGGTTCAGACCGTCGGTGAAAAGGAGGCAAACCGGCGGTATGGCATTAGTGTGCTACGATTACTGCGACCGTTTGCCAAACCCATACAATCACACGAGTATCCACAACCGGAGTACCGAACCACCTTTATACTAAGTCCTGATATGTTACGCAATTACCTGACCATCGCCTGGCGGACCCTGGCCCATAACAAGGTTTATACCTTCATTAATGTGATTGGCCTCAGTATCGGCTTAGCCGCGGCCATGCTGATTATGCTGTATACTAAAGATGAGGTCAGCTACGACCAGTTCCACGCCAACAACCCGAACATTTACCGGATTACCACCAGGAATATTACTCCCGAAGGCAAACAGGAGAGTGTTGGGGGAAACACGGGCTATTTTCAGGGGCCTAAATTTTCGGAGGGTGTACCGGAAATCCAGTCCTTTGTGCGCATCCGGAACCACCGCTACGATATAAAACAAGGCACCGAGGTGACAAGCCAGCAGGTGCTTTTTACCGATCCCAATTTCTTCGCTGTCTTTTCATTTCCCTTGCTTAGCGGTAATCCGCAAACGGCCCTGCTGCAACCGAAGTCAGTGGTGATTTCCGACGAAATGGCCAAAAAGCAGTTTGGGACTACCGATGTGTTAGGGAAGATCATTCAATTCAAGGACTCCTATGCTGAGAATAGCCAGTTTGAGCCCTATACCGTAACCGGTGTAGCGCAGAAAAGCCCCCAAAACTCCTCCATAAAATTTGATGTGCTGGTGCCATTAGTGGTTTCGAAGGAGGACATGGAGAATAAGACGAATTGGTTCAATATTTTCCTGAACACGTTTGTCTTGCTGGAGCCAAAGGCGGATATAAGCCGGGTAGCGTCGAAAATGAACCAGATTTATCTGGCCGATGCGAAGGAGACTATCAAAGAGATGGCCACTAAATACGGGTTCAAAAGCAAGGTGGAGTACGCGCTTCAGCCCTTTACCGATATGCACCTGAACAAAGAACTGCCTGCCGATAATGGGCTGGTGGATAGCAGTAATCCCGTATACTCCTATATTCTGTCGGGTATTGCGCTGTTTATTCTGGTGATTGCCTGTATCAATTTTGTTAATCTGACGGTAGCACGATCGCTGAAACGAGCAAAGGAAATTGGGATCCGGAAGGTAGTAGGCGGGGGCAGAACGCAATTGACGCTTCAGTTCCTGGGCGAGTCGTTCCTGCTGTGCTTCTGTGCGTTTGCTTTCGGGCTGATTCTGGTGCAGTTGGTGCTGCCTACCTTCAATCAACTCTCCAACAAAGCATTGGCGCTCTCGTACCTGTTTGATGCCAACCTGGTGGCCGGCTATATTGCGCTGTTCTTTGTGACCGGGCTGTTGGCTGGGTTTTATCCGGCGCTGGTGCTGTCGAGCTTCAATCCTGTCCAAACACTCTACAGCCGGTTCCGGCTATCGGGTAGAAATTACCTGCAGAAGTCGCTGGTAGTGCTGCAGTTTGCCATCGCTTCCTTTCTGATCATTGGGACCCTCACCATTCACGCGCAATTCGATTACCTCACCACAAAAAGTCTGGGTTATGACGATACCCATGTGATTAGTGTCGAAAAGTCGGGCCTAAAGCATAGCGAAGCTAAACTGTTTCGGGAAGAACTGCTGAAGAACCCGACTATTGTGTCGGTTGCGCTTAAGAATGGTGGTCAGTGGGGTACGATAGCCAAAATAAACGGCGAAACGCAACAGAACTTCACCTACGAAACGGTCGACCCCACGTATCTGTCTCTGTTCAGGATACCCGTTGTCAAAGGGCGCAACTTTTCGGCTGATCTGCCGACCGACTCTACGCAATCGGTGCTGGTCAACGAAACGTTTGTGAAAGAATCCGGCTGGAAGAACCCCCTTGGACAGGTAGTCGACTTCTGGTATAATCCCAATGAGAAGTACCGAGTTGTGGGAGTTGTGAAGGACCACCATTTCGAGTCATTGAATCAGAAGATTGGGCCGCAGTTATTTACGATGAAGCCCGGCAACAGCTATGGTAAAGCTTTCATCAAAATAAAGCCCGGCTCAGAAACTGCCAGTCTGAATTACATCGAAAAAACCTTCAAAAAGCTATTCCCCATTAACCCGTATGCGTATACCTTTTTGGATGAGGACAACCGCAGTAAGTACGAAGCCGAAGCCAAATGGAAGCAGATTATGCTGTTCGGGGCCATTCTGACCATCTTCATTTCCTGCATTGGCCTGTTTGGACTGGCTACCCTCTCGGCCGAGCGACGTACCAAGGAAATCGGTATTCGCAAAGTGATGGGGGCCTCTGTCTCAAGCCTTGTTCAACTGCTTTCCTCAGACTTCCTGCGATTAGTGGGGTTCTCCTTTCTCTTAGCCTTTCCGGCCGCCTGGTATGCCATTCGGGCTTGGCTGGAAAATTACCCGTACCGCATTGACATCAGCATCTGGACGTTCGTATCCGCAGCTATTCTCTCAATCCTGATCGCCCTGTTGACGGTCAGCTTTCAGAGCATTAAAGCTGCACTGGGGAATCCAATTACCAGTTTGCGGTCGGAGTAATCGTGTACGGGCCAGCCTCTGGCTAACCTGTACATAATGCTGTCCATTTCAGTACGGCGGCTGTCCAAAAGCGGACATTGCTGCTTGTAAAATGCGCTTTTGGGTTAGATTTGGCTGCTGGCACTGCATTTGTGCAATGCTATACAACTGCTTGACCAGTAAACAGCCACACCTTTCTCACTGAACACCGGTATGATACGCAACTACTTCAAAATCGCCTGGCGCAACCTCGTCCGCAACCGTGCTTTCTCGGCCATCAATATTGTCGGATTGGCTATTGGGCTGGCTACGTGTCTGCTCATTATGCTGTTCGTCATTGATGAACTGAGCTACGACCGTTACCACGAAAAAGCCGACCGGATTGTGCGGGTTATTTTCCGGGGAACTGTTAACGGAGGCAGCATGAGGGAGCCGTCGGTGATGCCCCCAACCGCCCAAACGTTGAAAGCGGAGTACCCGGAGGTGTTGGAGGCTACGCGCATTCGGACGGCTGGTGCCCCCATTATTGCGTATGGTGAAAAGGTTTTTAAGGAAACCGCTATTACGTTTGCGGACTCTAACTTCTTTCAGGTATTTACCTTCCCTTTTCTGAAAGGCGACCCCAAAACAGCCCTGGTGAACCCCAATACGGTGGTCATTACAAAGGCTGTCGCTAATAAATACTTCGGCAACGACGACCCGCTTGGTAAGGTACTCACCATCAAGAGCGGTAATGCTGCCTGCACCGTTACGGGGGTAATCGATCCGGTACCGGCCAATTCACACTTCCATTTCGACTTTTTTGTATCGATGGCTTCTTTCCCGGAGTCCAAATCGACGTCGTGGATGGTTTCCGAGTTTTATACCTACCTGGTGCTGCCGGAGGGATATGACTACAAAAAGCTGGAGGCTAAGCTGCCGCAGGTGGTCGAGAAGCATATGGGCCCCCAGTTGCAGCAGGCATTTGGCATGAGTCTGGCGCAGTTTCAGAAAAAAGGCAACAACGTAGGCCTGTATCTGCAACCGCTGACCGATATTCACCTGCATTCAGACCTTTCGTATGACCTGGAGCCGTCGGGTGATATCCGGTACGTCTATATCTTCGGGACCGTTGCCCTGTTTATGCTGCTGATTGCCTGCATCAATTTCATGAACCTGTCGACAGCCGGAGCCTCAAAGCGGTCAAAGGAAGTAGGAATTCGCAAGGTGCTGGGTTCTGTTAAAATGGCGCTGGTCAACCAGTTTCTGACCGAATCCATTGTCCTAACGGGCATTGCGCTGGTGCTGGCGATCGGGTTGGTCTATATGGCTTTACCAGCCTTCAACCAACTTTCCGGCAAGGAGCTTTCCTTATCGTTCACACAGACCCCCTGGTTATTGCCCGGTCTGTTGCTGTTTGGGTTGCTGGTGGGTGTACTGGCGGGTAGTTATCCGGCCTTTTTTCTGTCATCTTTCAAGCCCGTTTCGGTGTTGAAAGGCCGATTAACTTTTACTGGGCGTAGCCGCGGCATCAGTCTGCGCGGTGGACTGGTCGTGTTTCAGTTCTTCATTTCCATTATCCTGATTATTGGCACGACGGTGGTATACCGGCAGCTTTCCTACATTCAGAACATGAAGCTGGGGTACGATAAAGACCAGGTGCTGGTTTTGCAGGAAACCTGGCGGTTAGGCAAGAACGAAGCCGTGTTCCGGCAGCAGCTTTTGCAGGATTCCCGCGTGGTGAATGCAACAATCTCCGGCTTCCTGCCGGCCGGTCCATCCTACAACAACAACTTCATTACCTACGCCGACAATAATTCAGCGCAATACGTAAAGGCATTGCGGTATGATGTCGATGACCACTATATTCCAACGCTTGGTATGCAGATGGTCGCCGGTCGGAATTTCTCTCCGGAGTTTGGTACCGATTCAACCGGCATTATTCTCAACGAAACAGCCGTCAAAGCGTATGGGCTTGGCGCTAATGCGCTGGGGCATATCATTACCCATCCCGAAAATGATGGACGTAAGATTTCGTATCGGGTCATCGGTGTCGTTAAGGATTTTCACTTCCGATCGCTGCACGAGCGTATTGCCCCGCTGGCCATGACCCTGGGGAATAACAATGGTCTGGTGATTGCGAAAGTGAAGACTAAAGACGTCGGTGGTCTGCTGGCTTCGGTGGAGGAACAATGGACCAAATTTGCCGTTGATGCCCCGCTGGAATATACCTTTCTGGATAAGCGTTTTCTGGATGCCTATCGGGCTGAGCAGAAAATGGGTAGTATCCTCGGCATTTTTGCTGGGCTGACCATCTTTGTTGCCTGCCTGGGACTGTTCGGCTTAGCAACGTTTACGGCTGAGCAGCGCACCAAAGAAATAGGCGTGCGGAAGGTGTTAGGCGCCAGTGTGGCGGGTATTGTTTCCATGCTCAGCCGGGATTTTCTCAAGCCTGTTCTGGTGGCTATTCTGCTCGCTTCGCCCATTGCCTGGTACGTCATGAACCGCTGGCTGCAGGACTTTGCCTATAAGATTAGTCTGGAGTGGTGGGTATTTGCGCTGGCGGGGGTTATGGCGATAGTCATTGCCCTATTAACGGTTTCCTTCCAGAGTATCAAAGCCGCTCTGATGAACCCGGTGAAGAGTCTGCGGGCCGAGTAGTTACTCGAATACGGTATTCAACGGTATTTCGATGCCTGTAACCGAGTCGAAGAGGGTCGAATCTTCTGTAAAGAACTGATATTTGCCAATGGCTGAGTAGACTGAGATAGCCTGAAAACTGGGCAAAACTAACCAGCACGACTTAACGCCAGCTTTGAAGTAGCGTTCAAACTTGGCAAGAATCTCATCGTTCGACTGCGAGGGAGATACAATTTCGACGACTATCAGCGGCATCTCGGTCATGGATGTAACATCATGCAGGAAGTCGATTTGTAGTTTTGGGTATACCGCAATGTCGGGCACAGCATCGGGCCGTTCAGGCATAGTCAGATTAAGTTCTGACAAACAAGTATAACTCTTCCTATAACGCGTTCTCAGTTCAGCCAGGATGTTAGCCTGAACAAAGGCATGATTTAGGGTGGGCATGGGTTTTCCGCGCCCGCGTTCGTAATCCGATAAGTGTTCAACGACTGCTTCCATCACACGAGTTTTTTCAAATATAACCAAAAAGCAGAACAAAAGGCTTTGGCTTCAAGCTGATTACTGGCCCGGATTCAGCTGTTGCCATCAGCTCCGCGGTTCAGCGGGTAAAATATACTTTTTTGATTTTCCCATTTTCAATCTTGTAGATCGCTACTGCCTGTACCGGCGCACGAGTGGAGCCGAAGGTTACGCGTTCATGGTCAATCACGGTGTTGCCGACGGCAATGCGGTTAACAAGTTCGCAGTGCAGCGCTTTGGTGCGTTCGAACATGCTGCCGTACTGCTTCCGCATGGTGTCTTTGCCTTTGTATCGCAGCTGATCGGGGAAGTCATAAATTTCGACATCCTCGGCGTAGGGTTCTAGAAACGCGTCGATGTTGCGGGCGTTATAGGCGTTTAGCTGCCGCTGCGCGAGGTCTTCAGGAGAGGAGGGGAGAAGCTTCTCAGGTGTCGTGACGTATCCGCGGTTGACAATGGTTTCGATTTGGGTGATAGCTTCTATGTTGTCCAGCGGGTTCTGTTGTAGCACGAGAATGGTAGCCATCTTACCTTCTGCCAGGCTCCCCATCTGGCCTTCCTTTCCAAAGATCTTTGCTCCGTTGATGGTTGCTGATTTCAGCAGGTCGGCATTGGAGAGTCCAGCCTTCTGCATTGCTTTCAGTTCGTCGATGTATGAAGTGCCGTGAAAGGTGCCGGGGTTGCCCGCATCGGTACCGGCAGCTACATTGATGCCCGCGTTCCACACTTTTTTCAGATTAACCCGCTTGATGGAGTCAATCCGGGCAGCACGCGCCTTGTATGCGGGGCTGATGAAGGTGCTGCTGTATCGTTGACGAATGGCGGGCTCCGGCAGGTGCTTCATGTCAAATAGCGTTCCCAGTACATACGGATTGGCTTTGCTGAACTCGTAAGCCGTTAGCTGACGATTATCGGCAAAAAAGCCGGACATGCCCCGGCTGACAATGATGGTAGGGCAGTAACTCACCTTGTTTTTACGCATCAGGTCGAGCAGTTCGTCATCGACAACGCCATCTTCGGGACTATGGACCAGGAAATCGGCACCGTACTTTACGCCCAGCTTGGCTGCTAGCAACTCCTGCGTGTGAATAGCCAGCTTGAGGCCATGTTTATGCGTTTCATCAATCGCGGCCTGCACCACCGGAATCATCTCCTCGCCGGTTTTACCCATGCCCCGAATAATAAACCAGACCTTGATGAAATCAGGTTTATACGGCAATTGCCGGCGTACCAGTTCGCGGGCTTCTTCGGGTGTGCTGGCTTTAATGATGGGGGAGTCATCTACCTTAAATGCTTCGGGCTGGTAGGTGGATACCAGCGGCCCGGTCATTAGGATCTGCGGACTGGTATAGCGCTGGTTGAAGCGGTCGCGGTACGGAAACTGGTAGAGCGGTCCGCCAATGTCAATGACCGTAGTAATCCCGCAGGCCAGGTACCGGCGCAGCAGATCGCCCATGTTGTCGCGGAGCCACTGGCGTTCGGTTTCGTAGGGCCGGTATTTGGTCAGGTTCATAGCATCGGGGCGGGTGTAGATGCTGCCGGACTGAAAAAGGTGAATATGGCTATCAATCAGGCCAGGTAACAACCATTTGCCTTTGGCGTCGATGACGGTGGCCCCTTCAGGCACCCTGAGATTCTTCCCAATCTTCCGGATGGTTTCACCCTCCACCAGCAGGGTCATGTTTTCCCGCACTTTACCGGTTTCCACGTCTATCAGGTTGCCGCCCACGATAACCACCGGTTGTTTGGGTAGGGTAACCTGAGTGGAATCGATGTTAGCGGTTGATTGGCTGAAGGTGGTGATGGTGCTGCTGAGCAGTGCCAGGAGTAGAAAGTATTTCATCGGTTGCCGGTAAAGCGTTATCTGTCTGGTAAAAAGTATAATCAGTCGCTGCATGGCCAACAAAATACAACAATGATGGGGAAGAAGTAAAATAAGCAATTGAAAGTCAGCTCAGGATGTAATGTCCGCAAATGTACGGCCGCTGTCCGTTTGCGGACATTTTTATTGATATAAACTATATAAGGCGTTGATATTGAATGTATTTATGTATTTGGTATAGCATTTGGTCGCTTTCCTGGGTGTGAAGTTGGCCCTTGTGTAGTTGATGCGATCTCAGGCAGTATCCGTGCTGCTTTTCATCCGAAATCAAAAGAGCAGCAGGGATGCTGCCTGCGTTAACGTATGCTGAAGAACTACGTCAAAATCGCTTTCCGAAACTTGCTTCGGGGCAAAGGCTTCTCGTTTATTAACATCTCTGGTCTGGCAATCGGCATGGCCAGCTCGATTCTGATTCTGCTCTGGATCCAGCATGAGCTGAGCTACGACCAGTTTCACGAAAAGAAAGACCGCATCTACGAAGCCTGGAACCGGGCAGAGTTCAGCGGGGAGCTTCAGTGCTGGAACACAACGCCTAAAATTCTGGCCCGAACCATGGAGCGAGACCTGCCGGAGGTAGAGCAGGCGGTCCGGGTCGACTGGCCCAGGAATTTCCTGTTCAGCGTCGGCGACAAGCGAATGACCGCCCTGGGTAACATCGTTGACTCGTCTTTCCTGAACGTGTTCAGCTTTCCATTGCTAAAGGGTAATCCGCAGCAGGTGCTGCGCGAGGTTAACTCCATTGTGGTGACCGAAACCTTTGCCCGGAAGCTGTTTGGCGACGCCGACCCAATGGGGCGCGTTGTCAAGCTGGATAACAAAGACAATTTCACCGTAACGGGGGTGCTCAAAGACTTACCCGGCAATACCCGCTTCAAATTCGAGTATCTTCTGCCTTGGTCGTATATGCGCCAGATTGGCGGAGATGACGAAAACTGGGGTAACAACTCCACCCGCACGTATGTCCTGCTAAAGCCGAACGCGACGGAGGCCTCGATGAATGCCAAAATGAAGGGCTTTAAACCGCGCTACGATAAAGACGAAGACGGCAGGTGGGAAATGTTTATCTACCCGATGAGCCGCTGGCGACTCTACTCACGATTTGACGAAGGGGTTGAAACGGGCGGCCTCATTGACTTCGTCAGGCTGTTTGGCATTATCGCTGCATTTATTCTGCTGATTGCCTGCATTAACTTCATGAACCTGAGTACGGCGCGGAGTGAGAAGCGGGCGAAGGAAGTAGGTATCCGGAAAGTAGCCGGTGCCGAAAAGAGCTCCTTGATTGGCCAGTTCCTTGGTGAGTCAATTCTCATCGCCTGTATTGCCGGCATCTTAGCGTTATTAATAGTGCAACTCAGCTTACCGGCCTTTAATAAACTGACGGATAAAATCCTGTTCATTGACTATGGCCGGGCGTATTTCTGGCTGGCGTTCGTCGGCTTTATTCTGCTGGCGGGCCTGTTGGCGGGTAGTTATCCAGCATTCTTCCTGTCGTCGTTCAAGCCAGTCAATGTGCTGAAGGGTACGTTCCGGCGGGTAAATGCCGTGGTAACACCCCGCAAGGTACTGGTGGTCCTACAGTTTACGTTCGCCGTGCTGCTCATCATCAGCACCATCATTATCCGGGAGCAGATCAAACACGCCCGCGACCGCGAAACCGGTTACGCCAAAGATAACCTGATCTATCATTACCTGACCGGCGATATTGGCAAGAATTATAAGCTGATCAAAAGCGAACTGCTCAACAGCAACATCGCGCTTTCGGTTACCAAAACGAGTTCTCCGCTCACCCAGGGCTGGAGTGACAGCTGGGGCATACAATGGGCCGGCAAGGATCCCAACGACAAAACGGATTTTGACCGGTATGTTGTCGATGATAAGATGGCCACCACCGCCGGCTTGCAACTAGTCAGCGGCCGCGACTTTGACCTGACTCAATACCCCACCGATTCTACCGGCATGTTACTGAACGAATCGGCCCTTAAAACCATGGGTTTTAAAGACCCGATCGGGCAAATTGTGAAAGACAACGGCATCGACTGGCACGTGATCGGGGTCGTGAAGGATTTTATTCTGCAGTCACCTTATTACCCAACCAAGCCAATGGTCATTGCGGGGGCAAAAGGCTCCTTCAACGTGATGCACATTAAGCTGAACGGAGCATACACCACGGCTGATAACCTCCGTAAAGCCGAAACTATTTTCAAAAAATACAATCCGGAATACCCGTTTGAGTACATGTTTGTAGACGAGGAGTACGCCAAAAAGTTTGCCAGCGAGCAACGCATCGCTACGCTCTCCGGCCTGTTTGCGATACTGACGATCATTATCTCCTGCCTCGGCCTGATCGGTCTGGCTACCTTTACGGCGCAGCAGCGGACCAAAGAAATTGGTGTTCGGAAGGTATTGGGGGCGTCGGTGCTCAGCGTGGTGGCTCTGCTCAGCAAAGACTTTCTGAAGCTGGTATTCATTGCCATCCTGATTGCCACCCCCATTGCCTGGTATGGCATGGATCAGTGGCTGGAGGATTTTCCGTACCGGGTCGCTCTGGAGTGGTGGATGTTTGTCCTGGCGGGTGTGCTGGCGATTGTTATTGCCCTGTTAACCATCTCGTTCCAAAGTGTAAAGGCGGCTTTGACGAACCCGGTAAAGAGTTTGAGATCGGAGTAGGCAGCAAATGAGGCAGTAGGCACAAGAGTGGCCACCACATTTCTTGAGGGTCTGCCCACTGTTTACTGTAGAAACTGGGCCAGGTCCAACTGGAGCAGGTCAGAGTAAGATGTTGGGGTAGCAATGCCGCCGTCGCCGAAGCGATAGCGGAGCCATTGGTTGGTTTTATAATCATAGAGAAAGCCTTCGCGAATGCCGTAGAAGTCTTCGTCGATTAGCTGGATAATTTTATGCAAATCGCTTTTCAGACCGTTGGTATGACAGATTTCGATAATGACCGGCGTTTGGGCTTTTTGATTATCCCGGAGCGATATATCCGGGACCTGACTGGCCTTCCCCTCGTCGAGCATGGTTTCCGGGAGGGGTTCAAGGTCAATCGCTTTTTCGCGGTAGAAGAGTATACCCAGGCCGACGGTTAGCTTGGCAATAACCCGCTGGTGTTCGACGGGTGCCCAGACACCCTGGTCTTCGCCAACAATGGGCAGACCGGCTACAGGAGGGAAGTACATACAAGTAGATTTTAAGTTAGACAAAAGTAACCCAAACGATATATGCTCCGCAACTACTTTAAAATCGCCTTTCGTAGCCTCTGGAAAAACAAGGTCTTCGCCGGAATCAACATGGCCGGCCTGGCATTGGGCATGGCGGCCTGCCTGCTCATTCTGGAGTATATCAGCTTCGAGCGGAGTGTTAATCAGTTTCATACCAATCTACCTCATCTGTACCGGGTCGTGTTTCAGTCTAAGTCCGGAAATGCCAGCGACTTTGTCGCTCCGGGCGTGGCTCCGCTGGTGAAAGAGCAGTTTGGCGAAATTGCTACGTTCTGCCGGACGGCGGGCGGTATCGTCCATGGTATCGTGACCGCCGGTGACGCTGGTACTGGCAAATCATTCCGGGAGGGCGACAGTGACATCACCATGGTGGAGGGTACTTTCTTTGAGTTATTTTCCTTTCCAATCGTAGCCGGTTCAGGAGAGTCGCTCAAGCAGCCCTATACCGTAGCCATCTCCGAATCATATGCTAAAAAGTATTTTGGCGCAGGAGAGGCATTAGGGAAGATGCTGACGCTTAACAACCAGTTTGGGAAAGTAGCCTACAAAGTCACTGCCGTTTACAAAGACTTTCCCGAGAACTCCGACTTCCGCTACAACCTGCTGTTTTCGTTACAGACACTGACTATTCCGGCTAACCTCAACGGCAATGGCTGGGCCGACCTGAACGGTCTGGAATCCGCCTTTGCTACGGCCTTTGTTCAACTGCAACCGGGTGTCGATTACCGGATGCTGGAAGACAAAATCAATACCTTCAAAAACAAACTTAAGCCGGAATCAGCCGATATGTCGATACGGTTGCAGCCTATGCGTTACATACACCTGGCACCATCGCTGAACGACCCATATCCAACCACCGGTAATCTGAAGTTCATCTATCTGCTCGGCGGCATTGCCCTGCTCATTCTGGCCATCGCCTGGTTTAACTACATTAATCTCTCAACGGCCAGTTCGCTGAAGCGGGCCAAAGAGGTGGGTGTGCGTAAAGTGATAGGAGCCGGTCGCTGGCAACTCATCCGGCAGTTTCTGAGCGAATCGCTGGTGCTGAATGCTTTTGGGCTGGTGCTGGCGCTGGTCCTGGTCAGTGTGTTACAGGAGCCGTTTAACCAGTTGGTCGGCAAGTCGCTATCGGTTTCTGTGCTGGGGCAGGATAGTTTGTGGATGGCCGGTTTGCTGGCGTTGGTTTTCGGCTCAGTGCTGTCGGGTGGCTATGTGGCCTTTGCGCTGTCGTCGTTTGAGCCGATGCAGACGCTGAAGGGTGTGTTTGCCCGCTCCGGCCGGGGAGTACTGCTCCGGCAGGCGCTGGTGGTGTTCCAGTTCAGTATTTCCATTGCGCTAATTGCCTCTACGGTGGTGCTGTACCAGCAGTTGCAGTATATGCAGAACAAAGATCTGGGCGTCAAATTAGACCAGCTACTGGTCATCCGTGGCCCGGAGATGGGTAAAGACGAAAGTTTTAAGCAGCGCAGTACCGCTTTTCAGCAGCAGATTCAACAGCTATCCTTTATCCGGGATTTTTGCGCAACGAGCAGCGTACCGAGCAAGTGGTACAATTTCAACGCGGAAGGCATTACCCGGCAGAATCCCCGTCCCGGCGACGAAAAGAAAAGCTATGCCATTGCCTCCGTCGACCACCGGTTTGTATCCACCTATGGACTTACGCTGCTAGCTGGCCAGAATATAACGGCCGCTATGTGTACGCTGGGGTGGAATGAAGTACAGCACGTGTTGCTCAACGAAACCGCGGTGCGCCAGCTTGGCTTTGCGTCACCGGCAGAGGCCGTGGGCAAAAAGCTGATGTGGGGCCACGACTACGAAATTGTGGGCGTTGTAAAAGACTATCATCACCAGTCAGTCCGGCAGGCCATCGACCCCATTATCTTCTACCCGCAATTCAGCGACTATTATATGACCGTCCGCCTGACGTCCGACCGGATACAGGAGAAGATGGGACAACTGGAGCAGCTTTATAAAAAGCAGTTCCCCGGCAATCCGTACGAGTACTTCTTTGTCGATGAGGTCTACCACCAGCAATACCAGGCCGAGCAGCAGTCGGGCTTATTGTTCACCATTGCTTCCGGACTGGCCATTCTGATTGCCTGCCTGGGCTTGTTCGGCTTAGCAACGTTTACCGCTGAGCAGCGTACCAAAGAGATTGGCATTCGGAAAGTGCTGGGTGCGTCTGTGCCGAGCCTCGTCTCCATGCTCAGCCGCGACTTCCTGAAACTAGTCTTTATCGCCATCCTGATTGCGTCACCCATCGCTTGGTATGCCGTTCATAGCTGGCTCCAGGACTTTGCTTACAAGATTGACATCGAATGGTGGATGTTTGCCCTGGCGGGTCTGCTGGCGGTAAGCATAGCGCTCGTAACGGTCTCCTTCCAAAGTGTGAAGGCGGCTCTGGTGAATCCGGTGAAAAGCTTAAAAGCGGAGTAGTATATACTGGTCAGCCCCGAAGCGTCGGTCCCCTACACACCCCAACCCTATGCTACGTAACTATTTGAAAATTGCCTGGCGGAATATTCGGAAGGACAAGTTCTACAGCCTGATTAATATTCTGGGCCTGACCATCGGAGTTACCTGTGGTCTGTTGCTGCTACTTTATGTAACGGACGAACTGAGCTATGACCGATACCACACCAACGCTTCCAGAATTTACCGCGTGGCTTCGCAGATTCGGGAGCCAGATAAGGCATTTGGCTGGGCGAGTACCCAACCGCCTTTGGCCAAAACACTGAAGCAGGATTATCCGGTTGTAGAAAACTTCGTGCGGTTCTTCCCCTACGGTAAGGTCACCTTCCGCCAAGGCGAAAAGCGCTTCTATGAAGAGAATGTGTACGCGGCCGACTCGACCGTGTTCGATGTATTTACGTACAAATTCGTAGAAGGTGACCCGAAGACGGCGCTGGCTCAGCCAGGTAGTCTGGTGCTGACCCAAAGCGTTGCCCAGAAGTTCTTCGGCTCCCGCAGTGCCCTGGGTGAGTCGCTGCAAACCAACGACACCACGTTCTACAAGGTAACGGGGGTCATGGAAGATGTGCCCAAAAACTCCCATTTCACCTTCAACGCGCTGCTCTCTACCGGCCAGAACGAACGCAGTCAGGCTACTAACTGGGGGAGCTTTTACGTAACCAGTTACCTGGTTCTGCCGCAGAACTACGACCCCAAACTGTTGGAGGCTAAGTTTCCGCAGGTGTACGATAAATACGCAAAGCCCATCTTCGGCCGAATGGGCATTAAGATTACCTATGAGTTGCAGCCGCTGACGTCTGTGCATCTGTACTCCAAGCTTGAAGGCGAAACCAACGGCGACATCGGGTATGTGTATATCTTCAGCGCCGTGGCTTTGTTTATGCTCCTGATTGCCAGTATCAATTACATGAACCTGGCCACCGCCCGCTCGGCGAAGCGGGCAAAAGAGGTAGGGCTGCGTAAAGTCATGGGCTCGGTCCGGAAGGCGCTGATGACCCAGTTCTTAACCGAGTCAATTTTGATGACAGTCTTTGCGCTGGTAGCCAGTTTACTGCTGACGGCGGCCTTATTACCGTTTTTCAATACGGTTTCTGGGAAAGACATTTCGTACTGGCAGTTGCTTCAGCCGCGCTTCGTACTCATTGCGTTGTCGGTTGTCGTTTTTACAGGGCTTATAGGAGGGAGCTACCCAGCCTTTTACCTGTCAAGCTTTGAGCCGGCCACCGTGCTGAAAGGGTCTTTTAAAGCCCGAGGAGGAAACTCCTTCTTCCGAAAAGCCCTGGTAGTTGCTCAATTTGCCATTTCGTTGATTATGCTGATTTGCACCTGGATTGTGTACCGCCAGCTCAATTACATGCGGAACAAAGACCTCGGTTATGATAAAGAGCAGGTACTAACCATTAATTACCAGGACAGGCAGCCCAGAACCCGCTACGATGTGTTAAAGAACCAGCTGTTGGCAAACCCGGCCATTCAGAGCGTCGGTACAGCTACATCGCCCACCAGCAATATCAATGGCCGCGTCATCTTCACCATGGAAGCTAATGATGGGTTGAAAGAAATGGGCTTTAAGCCGATGGGCATCGACCATGACTACCTGAAAACGATGGGTATGAAAGTCGTCAGCGGCCGTGACTTTTCGGACAAGATTCCCGCCGATACGCTGAACGGTGTCATCATCAATCAGGCCGTAGTGGAGCGGATGGGCTGGAAAGAGCCGCTGGGCAAAAAAGTACGCATTGGGGGCAATCCGCAGCCCGGCGAGCCCGAAAGGCCCATGGCGCAGGTGGTGGGTGTAGTGAAGGATTTTCACCAGCAGTCTCTGTACAATCCGATTGAGCCGCTTATCATGCTTTACCGGCCTGCTAACGCAATTATCCATATCAAAATTAAAGCACAGGATGTCCCAAAAACTGTAGCCTTCATCAGCCAGAAATGGAAGGAGACATACCCCGACCGGCTGTTTGAGTACAGGTTCCTGGACCAGGATTTTGAGTCGGCGTACCATGCCGATGAGCTGCGCGGCCGGATTTTCACGGTATTTGCGCTCTTAACCATCCTGATTGCCTGCCTCGGCCTGTTTGGCCTGGCCACCTTCACTATCGAGCAGCGCGTAAAGGAGATTGGCGTTCGCAAAGTGATGGGGGCATCGGTGTCCAGTGTCGTGCTGCTGCTGTCCAAAGATTTCACGAAGCTGGTTTTGTACTCATTTCCCATCGCCATTCCGATTGCGTACTACTCGATGTATAAATGGCTGCAAAGCTTCCCCTACAAGACCGACATTGAAATCTGGGTTTTTGTAGTTGCCTGTCTGCTTACCCTGCTCATTTGCTGGGTAACCGTCATTTATCAATCCGTAAAAGCGTCAATAGCAAACCCGGTGACCTCACTTCGTTCGGAATAGCTATGCTACGAAACTACCTCAAAACAGCCTGGCGGAACTTGTTGAAGAACAAGCTGAATACCGCTATCAACATCATCGGCCTGTCCATCGGCATGGTCTGCTGCATGCTCATTGTGATGTACGTGGTGGATGAACTGCGCTACGACCGCTTCTGGGCCAACGGCGACCGCATCTACCGCATGGCGCTGGAGCGGAAGTACACCGACCGGGTATCCAAATACGCCATGATTCCGGCGTCTTATGCCCGCGATGTGGAGCAGGATATTCCGGAAGTGGAGGAAAGTGTCAGACTCTTCAATTTTGGGAACGGTGCAACGCTGGTCAAGTACCAGAATCAGACGTTTGAGGAGCGGAATGTTATGGCGGCTGATTCCAGCTTCTTTAGGATCTTTCAGGTGCCGCTCATTCAGGGGCAACCGGATCGGGTGCTTAACCGGCCCAATGCCGCCGTATTGACCCAGAGTACGGCGAAACGGATATTTGGTAATACAAACCCAATTGGCAAAACCCTGGAGCTTGTGCAGGGCCCCAAGGTAGAGGTAACCGGTATCAGTGAGGATGTGCCAGAGAATGCGCATTTGGCGTATACAATCCTAATATCAACCCCGGGTGCGCCCTTTGCCGAACAGCCTAACCATATCAGCTTTTCGGCGCATACGTATCTGTTGCTACGGCCGGGTACTAATCCGGCAGTTGTGCAGGGTAAATTTCCGGCTATCGTTGAGAAGTATGCCGCCGGCGAAGTGCAGCGTAACTTCGGCGTGTCGTTCAAGGAGTATCTGAAGGCCGGCAATGGCTACTTCTATTTTCTCCAGCCCCTTCAAAGCATTCATCTCGACTCGCATCTGGAGGCAGAGCTAAAGCCGAACGGTAGCCGTACGCTGGTCTACATCTTCTCGGTCATAGCTGCATTCGTACTGCTGATTGCCTGCGTTAATTTCATGAATCTGGCCACGGCACGGTCATCGGAGCGGGCCAAAGAGGTGGGTATCCGCAAAAGCCTTGGCTCGACCAAAGGCCAGCTGGCAGCACAGTTTCTGACCGAATCGGTGCTGTTGAGTATGTTTAGTTTCGGGCTTGCGTTGATATTGGTAGCGGTGCTGTTACCGGCCTTCAATGACTTGGCCCGAAAGCAACTATCGGCCTGGTCATTACTGCAGCCGGATACCTTGCCCCAAATGTTGCTGGTGGCGTTGTTTATCGGCCTGCTGGCGGGTAGTTATCCGGCCGGGGTATTGTCTTCCTTCGAGCCAATCAAGGTATTAAAAGGGAAGTTCTTCTCGACTAATCAGGGCCACTCGCTGCGAAATGGACTGGTGGTATTCCAGTTTGCCATCTCCATTATCCTTATCATCAGCACACTGGTGGTGTTTACGCAGCTCCGGTTTATTCAGAACAAAGAGCTTGGCTTTGCCAAAGAAGCGGTAGTTAATCTACAGGGAGCCGGGTTCCTGGGACCGAATACCGAAGCGTTTAAGCAGGAAGTTACTCAGATAGCCGGGGTTGCCGGCGTGGGTGGTACCAATTCTGCACCCGGCAATCAAAATGGCTTTTTCGGCATTATCTTCCATAAAGAGGGGGAGAGCGAAACGGTAACCGGCCGGGGCACGGTGGTCGACGAGGCCTATTTACCTACGATGAAGATGGCGATGGTGGCTGGTCGAACGTTCTCCAAAGCGTTTAATGACTCGTTGTCGGTAATTCTGAACGAGGAGGCTGTCCGGCAACTTGGCTTTACCGACCCAATCGGAAAAAAAGTATTCAGCCCCGACCCATTTAACCGGGCTAACGGAGCCGACGTGCCGTTGACCGTAGTGGGGGTGGTGAAAGATTTCCATTTTCAATCGCTTCACCAGCGGATAGCACCTCTGTTCGTACTCCATAACCGCTGGTTTGGCCGTACAGACAACCAGATTGTCGTTCGGGTGCAGACTGATAACCTGCAGCCCGTCGTCGCCCGCATCGAAAGTCTCTGGAAGCGGTATTTGCCCGACCAGTCGTTCCACTACTCGTTCCTGGATTCAGACTGGGAAGCCCTGTATCAGGCCGAGCAGGTCTCGCAGCGCATCTTCGGCGTATTCTCCCTACTGGCTATTTTCATCGCCTGCATGGGTCTGCTGGGTCTGGCCATTTACATCATCCAGCAGCGGACCAAAGAGATTGGTATTCGCAAAGTACTTGGGGCTAGTGTCGCCAGTATCGTGGCTTTGCTCTCCCGCGACTTCTTAAAGCTGGTCTTCATCGCCCTCCTCATTGCCTCGCCCATTGCCAGGTACGCCATGAATAGCTGGCTGGAAGATTTCGCCTATCGCATCGACGTACCCTGGTGGGCCTTTGTCCTGGCTGGTGTGCTGGCCGTCGGCATCGCTCTGCTCACGGTGAGTTACCAGAGTATCAAGGCAGCGTTAATGAACCCGGTTACCTCACTCCGTTCGGAATAGCTATGCTACGAAACTACCTCACCATCACCCTGCGCAACCTCTGGAAACACAAGCTGTTTTCGGCTATCAACATCTTTGGCCTGGCATCGGGAATGATGGTGTGCCTGCTGGCTATTATTCATATCAAAGGGGCCTTCGACTACGATAACTTTCATCCCAACCGCCACCGGGTTTACCGCGTATTAACGGATGTAGCCACCAACGAACATGGGGTAGTGGCGCATGCCAGTTCACCGATGCCGCTGGCTGGGGCTTTACAACAGGATTATGCGTTTGTGGAGCAGACCGCCCGGGTGGTGCGGGTGTATGGAGAATTTGCCGAAGGCCACAAGCGGTTTAACCTGTTATCGTGGGCTGTTGACCCCGGCTTTTTCACCATCTTCAGCGGCTTTCAACTGGCCCAGGGGCAGGCCGCTGCCGAGCCGCGAACGGTGGTTTTGACCCGCGAAACGGCTGAGAAGTTTTTCGGGACGGCAAATCCGATTGGCCGGGTGCTGCAACATGACGAATTAGGGCCGCTGACCGTTACCGGCGTCCTGGCGGACAACCCGACGCATTCACACCTTAAGTTCGATTTGTTGCTCTCGCTGAAAACACCGGGTAATCCGGCGTACCGGCACCTGTTCGAAGACTGGCGGCAGTATGCGGTTGGCTATACCTACGTCATGCTGAAACCCGGTACAATGGAAAAAGCCCTGTCGGACGCTCTGTCTGCCATCAATAAACAGACAATTCAGGGGCTGCAATTTACCAGAGAGAAAGGGTATAGCTTCCGCACCCAGGCACTCACCAATGTATCTCCCGGTCTGGAAGAGTTAGCCATGTCGACCTACGAGCGGCAGATTGGTGGATTACTGGTGGAAATCGGGGTCGGCTTGCTGACCCTGCTGCTGGCGGCTTTCAATTACATCAACCTGACGCTGGCCCGGTCGCTTAGTCGGGCGCGGGAAGTGGGTATCCGAAAAGTATCGGGTGCCCTGCGCTGGCAACTGATGGGTCAGTTTATGGCGGAGTCGGTGGTGCTGTCTTTGTTGGCCCTGGGCTTGGCGTATGTGATGCTGCAATTTGTGAAGCCGATGCCGTTTGTGCAGCAATGGCTAATTGGCGGAGTGCAGTGGGACGAGACGCTGTGGATCGTCTTTATCCTGTTCAGCATTGTAACGGGCGTACTAGCCGGAATTGTGCCGGCGCGGGTTCTCTCCGGTTTTCAGCCGGCGCAGGTATTGCGTAGCCAAACCGGGTTGAGGGTGCTTCGGGGTATCTCGCTGCGAAAGTCACTCATTGTCGCCCAATTTGCTATTTCGATGATCGCCCTGATTTTCCTGCTGACCATGGGCCGGCAGCAGCACTACATGGCTACGGCTGATTATGGTTTCCGGCGGGAGAGCGTATTGAACATTCCGCTCAATGGGATTCCGTACCAGCGGCTGACCCATGAGCTTAGCCAACTGTCGGGTGTGGAACGGGTGTCGGCCACTTCCGATCTGTTTGGCTCTTTTGGCGATTCTCAGGTGTTCCGTCGGCAGCGGGCGACCTCCGACTCCATGATGGCCTTTACGTTTGCCGTTGACCACCAGTTTGTGCCCAACATGAACCTCAGCCTGCTGGCCGGGCAAAACATGCCGGTTCCAGCTGCCGATACAGCTGGTCGCTTTGTACTCATCAACGAAGAAGCGGTAAACGCCTTCCACTTAGGTTCGGCCAGAGAGGCAGTCGGGCAGTCGTTGTGGCTGAATGACAGTACCGAACTGCAGATTGCCGGGGTGCTGAAAGATTTTCGGTTTACGTCGTTTGCCTGGTCCATTAAGCCGCTGGTG
The DNA here is from genome assembly GCF_039541915.1 of Nibrella saemangeumensis. Taxonomy (NCBI): domain Bacteria; kingdom Pseudomonadati; phylum Bacteroidota; class Cytophagia; order Cytophagales; family Spirosomataceae; genus Nibrella; species Nibrella saemangeumensis. The sequence continues at coordinate 48,887 of NZ_BAABHD010000003.1, read as the reverse complement.
CTGCGGTACCAGCCGGCGCAGTTTCGCTACCTGAATGTCGGCGTGGCCAAAGGAGCCGGGGAAGCGGTATTGGCCGATGCGAAGGCGGTGCTGAAGAAGCTGACACCGTATGAGCCGTTTACCGGACAGTGGTACGATGATTTCCTGTACCAGCGCCATAACCACCGCGAAGACCTGGATTTTCTGTCACTGCTGACGGGTCTAGCTTTGTCAATAGCCTGTCTGGGGCTGCTGGGCATGGTGACCTATACTACCGAAACCCGCACCAAAGAAGTGGGTATCCGGAAAGTAATGGGTGCCGATATCACTCAGATTGTGGCGTTGCTGTCGTGGGATTTTGTCAAACTGCTGCTGATTGCCAGTGCTATTGCCTTACCGCTTGGTGCGCTGGCGGGCATGGCGTTTCTGATAAATTTTGCCTACCACGTCAGCATCGGCATTGAGACGCTGGGTGTCTGCTTTCTGGTGATGCTCCTGCTGGGCGGACTCACCATCGGCTGGCGCACGTACCGGGCCGCTTCGGCGAATCCGGTGAAGAGTTTACGCGCGGAGTAAAGTTTCAAGCAGCAGCGGCTGCCGCAGCGTCGGCTGCCGCAGCATCCTTGCTGCTTTTACTAATAACTAATAACCCTAAAACAGAAAAGCAGCATCCTGCTGCTTTAGACAACAGTATGGCACATATCGCAATCCCGATTCCGAACTTGCCAGGCAAGCAGGATGTCGAAATTGAAGTCACCATCAACGGCCAGAAACAGGCCCTGCACTACCGCGTCGAACTCTTCTACTGGGGCGACTGCACCATCCCGACCTTCGATCGGGTGGAGTGTATCAGGCAACTGCTGGCCAGTTACGACCAGGACTGGACTTTGTACTACATCGGCACGCCCACCGACAATTTTGTGCCGATTACGTTTGTGCGGAAAGAAGATATGGCCAAACAGCGGGCGTTGCTGACGATGAGCTAAATCTACGTCACCCCTCAAAAACTTCGGCCAGGTTAACCTGAATGCCGGTTGCCGGGTCGGTAACGACTCCTTCGGTGAAGTTGATGCGTTGCCGGTCCGGCAAAAAGATAGTAATAATTTGAAGCGCAGGGGAAACAATCCAAACGGTTTTGACCCCAGCCGGGAAGTGCTTTGTGTAAATCCGCTCGATAAGGCTATTCAAACTTTGCTCCGGCGACAAAATCTCGATAGTAGTCAGGGGCGCATCGTGTGCAACAATCTCATCGCTAAGCCAGTCAGCCTGCCTCTTGGGAAGAATGCACAAGTCGGGCCGGGTTTTGCCGGCGGCAAACTCAAAATCAAGCTCTGTCAGAATACTGTATTGATGACGATAGGAGAGACGCAGCAGAAAAGCTAAGTGGCTTTGCAACTCAGCATGGTTATAGCTTGATATTTTTTCTTCTTCAAGTTCGGGGGTGGTAAGGCCGGACGTTTCCATACAACTTTGGCGTTTTGGCCGAAACAGATTCCGGTAGTGCATTTTAAAGATAACTAAAAAGTCATTCGCAATGCTTTACAACTATTTGAAAATCGCCGTCCGGACTCTATGGAAGAATCCGCTGTATAGTCTCTTGAATATCGCCGGCCTGGCACTCAGCATAGCCTGCTGCACCTTAATTGCGCTGTATGTCTGGGATGAATGGAACTTCGACCGCGCCAACCCACATGCCGGTAGTATTTACCGGATTGTGGAGGACCAGAAGCAGGGAGACGAGTGGTTCAAGGTGGCCGTCACGCCCGGCCCTTTGGCCCCTACTCTGAAAAGCGACTACCCGGAGGTGGTACAAACGGCGAGGCTTGGGATGTGGAGTGGTATTTTTAAACTGGGGAAACAATCCTTCGAGGAGAACGAAGTCTACTTTGCCGATAATACCCTGCTGTCGATGTTCGATATGCCCCTGCTGAAGGGTAATCCGAAAACGGCCTTGCTCCAGCCAAACGAAATGCTGCTGACCGAAACAATGGCCAGGAAGTATTTCGGTGCCGACTGGCAGAAAAACCCCAATGTGCTGGGGCAAACGTTGCGGCTAAATAACGAAACTGATTATATTGTAGCCGGTGTGGTTCAGGACAGACCCTACAACTCCCACCTCCAGTTTGACGTGCTGCTCTCGTTTGAGCACGTCGTTAAAAACGATAAGTGGGGATACCAGTGGAGCAGCAATAGCTACTATACGTATGTACAATTGCGGGAAGGAACCGACGTTACGGCCTTTAATGAAAAGATAAAGGAGCACCTGAAGCGCTATAACCCGTCTACCGAGACAACACTAGCGCTGCAACCGCTCACTGACATCTACCTGTATTCCAAATTTGCGTTCAACACCGATAGCTGGGGTTCGCGGAGTGACATTCTCTACGTGCAGATCTTCTCAATCGTCGGGCTGATTGTACTCCTGATAGCCGGGATCAATTTTGTGAACCTGTCAACCGCCCGGTCGATGCGACGTGCCCGCGAGGTGGGTGTACGCAAAACGATTGGGGCGCAGCGCTGGCATCTGGTCATGCAATTTTTGGGTGAATCCGTGCTGCTTACGTTGGTGGCGGCCTTAGTAGGGGGGATGATCGCTACCGCGCTGATGCCGCTCTTTAATGAGTTGTCGGGCAAGAACCTGTCCATTACTTATGCCAGCCGGCCGTTTCTGCTGACGATGGGCCTGCTGGTTGTTGGTATTGGCTTATTAGCGGGCTTGTATCCCGCCTTTCTGCTATCGTCGTTCAAACCAGCCAAAGTGCTAAAAGGAATATTCAACGTCCGGTCGGGTAAGGCGTTCCGGCAGTCGCTGGTGGTGGGACAATTTGCCTTGTCGGTTATTCTGATTATCTGCACGATGCTGGTTTACCGGCAGCTTACCTTTATGCAGCAAAAAGACCTGGGCTTCGATAAAGCACAGTTGCTGTACGTGCGGATGGGTGGGCAGCTTAAGCAGAAAGCCCTGCTGTTTAAGCAGGAACTGGAAAACAGCAGCCACGTTCAGAAGGCGGCTGCCACCACGGCCACGTTGATTAATGTCGGTAACGAAACGAATATTGAGTGGGAGGGGCAGCAGAAAGGCGACGAGTTTCTGATTACCCAGATGAACGTCGATGAAGATTTCATCCCTACCGTTGGCATGAAAATGAGGCAGGGTCGTAATTTCTCTCCGGCATTTACCACCGATTCCATATCGGGTTTTATCATCAACGAAGCGGCCGCCTGGCGCATGGGCTACACCAGCAATGCCGTTGGTAAAAAGGTGACGTTCTGGGGCCAGACCGGCAATATTGTCGGCGTGGTCAAAGACTTCCATTACCGGCCGCTGAACGTACCCATTGCGCCCCTGATTTTGCGTTACCGGCCCCGCGAGTTCTATTTCAACATGCTGGTCAAGACCAAACCTGGCCAGGTAGCCAATGCCCTGCAAACGATAGCCCAGGTGTACAAACGCTACGAGACGGAATCTCCGCTGCATACCGGTTTTATCGACCAGGAATTGGACAGGCAATACCAGCGCGAGCAGCGAACCGCCCGCATCATTCTGTACTTTTCGGGTCTGGCCATTCTCATTGCCTGTTTGGGCTTGTTTGGCCTGGTTGCTTTTAACGCCGAGCAGCGGATGAAAGAAATTGGTATTCGCAAGGTGCTGGGCGCATCCATCGCCAGTATCGTTAGCCTGCTTTCATCCGACCTGCTTAAACTGGTGCTTATAGCCGTACTGGTAGCGTCGCCGGTGGCGTGGTGGGTTATGCGTACGTGGCTGCAGGGATTCGCTTACCGGATCGATATGGCCTGGTGGGTATTTGCGCTGGCGGGGGGCATGGCGGTGCTGATCGCCCTGTTGACAGTCGGTTTCCAAAGCATTAAAGCGGCCCTGATGAATCCGGTGATAACCTTAAAAACGGAGTAAGCCGGCCAGGTGAACGGCGTTGGTTGTTTGGGGGGTATACCACTACGGCCGCCTGGAGAAGGTCGATCTGTTGCAGCCTGAAAACACATGAACAGGCTGAGTAGCGGCCCAGCAAAAAAGGTCGTCCTGCCTGCTGGCAGAGCGACCTCTCCTGATCCGCAAAATCCGGACTGGTATTACCGCTGTTTCAGCACTCGCTGGCGATGCAGTACGCCCGATGCGGTTTCAACCTGCAACAGGTAAAGCCCTTCCGCTAAACCGCTCACCGGTGCCTGCAACTTGCCCACGCCCTGCTCCGGCTCCACAGACCACTGGCCTTGCCGGCGTCCCTGCAGGTCAAACAAGCCTATCCTGGCCGGCTGATGCAAGCCATTAATTTTGACCTGTAGCACCTCCGTCACCGGATTGGGGTATACCTCCACCTGCACGGCTTCGGCCGTGAAGACCCCCATCCGCGCCGTGCTGCTGCCTAACTCACAACCGCCATCCAGCAGCGTCTCGGCAAAGTCACTGCCCCGACTGTCGCTCACCATTAGCCGGATCAGGTATCCCTGCAGGGAATTGAGATTACCTTTGGTACCGGTAATGACAAGGCTGTAAGGCACACTCCCCCCCGGCACCAGGCTGACTTTGCCAATAGTAACCCCTTTTGCTGGTATAGACTTATAGTTGATTGAGTTGGGGGCTTTGTAGGACCAGGCGTAGCTGTACGAGGAAGGTGTGCCCAACACGGTCATCGTTAGCGGCACACTGACGGATTCCCGGCCTGGAGGAGCCGACTTCACACACAGCCGGTCGGGACCGCTAACCAGATCCGACCCACCTACAGCGGTAATACTGATGGCCGCCATACCCGAACAGCCGGCTGCGTTGGTGACAATGACCGAATAGCTGGTCGCGCCCGTTGGCGGTACCACGATGAGGGGGTTATCAGTATCGCCTGTGCTCCACAGATACGCTGTACCCGCACTGGCCGTTAATGTCACCGATTGCCCGGCGCTCACCGCCGTGGCCGAAGCCGTAATTGTAGCGACTGGGGGCGTATTATCCCTACTAACCTCCACACTGGCTGTGGCCGTACAACCAATGGCTGCGGTCACTGTCACCGAGTAGGTGCCAGCTACCGTAGCGCTGATGGCAGGGGTTGTCTCGGTTGTGCTCCACAGGTACGTGTTCCCACCCGATGCCGTCAGCGTAGTGCTGGGACTTGCACAACTCAGCGTAGCGGAAGATGGATTAATGTTGGCGATAGGCGTCGTTTTTTCTACAGCGACAGTTCTGCTTGTTATGGCGGTACAACCATTAACGTTCGTAACCGTCAATGAGTACGTTGTTGTACTGACTGGGGAAATGTTAATCACAGCCGAAGTCTCGGTTGTGCTCCACAGGTATGTACCACCGCCACTAGCCGTCAGACTTACAGTTGGGCTAGCACAGGTTGCTGTAGCCGAACCAGGCGCAATACTGGCGGTAGGAGAGGCATTCCCAGTAACTACAATTGTGGAGGTGTTTGTACAGTTCGAATTGAGATTCGTTACCGTTAATGTAAAAACTTTGGGGCCACTCGTCAGTACGGTAGCATTGGTAGCATTGGCATTATTGGTGCTGAGGCTGGACCCAGCCGGTGCCGACCATGTATAACTCACGTTGTCACTGCCGGTAACTGTAGCCGACAGACTGACCGATTGGCCGACGCAAACGCCGGAGGCCGAGGTTGCCATTGAAACCGTTACATTGCCCGGTGTACCCTGGTATTCAAAAGCACCCATATCTACTCTGCCACCAGAGATTCGGGGCAAGCCGGCCAGATCGGTTTGGGGCAAAGCCGTTACGCTGTACGGTCCGCTTACCGCAGTTGCACTGGCGAGGGACCCTGCATTAATGGCCAAAGAACAGCCATTCAGCCGTAAATCAGTAGTACTCACAAAGGGCGAGATAGGGCTAGTGATGTTGTTAGCCCCGGTGTAGCCAGTTACTGAAGTGTCAAACAGGCAATTATTCGCTGTTATTAGGGTAGGTGAAGAAAAAGAAATTCCACCCCAAATAATGCAGTTATCCAGGTTGGCAGTACTATTGTCGAGAAAGATCGAATTACCTTGAAAGGAGCAGTTCGTTAGAAATGGATTGCGTCCAGAGCCTATATATATTGCCCCGCCGTGAATACCCGCACTATTGTTCTGAAAGGAACAGTTCGTTAACACAGGGTTGCCGAATACGTATATTGCCCCGCCGTGAATACCCGCACTATTATTCTGAAAGGAACAGTTGGTCAGAATAAGCGAATTATAGTTCATAATTGCCCCGCCATATTGAGCACTATTGTTCTGAAAGGAGCAGTTCGTTAAAACCGGATTTCCGGAAATGGTATAGAACGCACCCCCTTGTGAGTTAGTCGTGTTACCTTGAAACGAACAATTTGTCAGAACCGGACTACCGCCAGAGTTGTAAATTGCCCCACCATCTAAATTCGACTTGATGTTTTGAAAAAGGCAGTTAGTTAGAACCGGACTACTATTATAGTTGAGAATACCTCCGCCTACGTCGTTACCACTAAAAAAAGGGGCACCGGCATTCCCATCTTTGATAACAAAACCATTAAGTACAGCTGTTTCGCCTAAGCCATTGTTTGAAACTATATGGAAACTATTATCTGTGTAGTCATCCACATTCCCAATATCTCCGCTGAGCGTAGCGGAGGAAGGCATTGTCAAGTTTATCTGAGGTCGTTCACTAAGGAACGTTTCTGTTCCCACAAAGCCGCCGTAAATGGCTACTCCGTTTTTCATGGAAAAGCTGATAGTCCGGTCAGTGGTCGTGGTGGGTTTATAGATCCCGGCCGCCACCCAGACCTGATCGCCCGCAGCACTGGCATTGATAGCTCCCTGTAAGCTGGTCGTACTGGTGGCCCAACTGGTAGCAGTAGCCGGATCGGCATTTGTACCGATCGTGGTGACGTAGCGGATGGTCTGGGCAGAGACAGTTGCCGATATGGAGAGGAGGCATCCGAGCAGAAACATCCTGCTTTTGGCAAACAGTAAGGCAAACCGGCCGGCTGGTCGTGTTGGATGGAAAGAGGTAGATAGTACGTTCATAACACACTCGCTGTCAGGTTTAATGGTCTGTGAAACAGCACAGCAAGTGTACAGGTAATGGCCGAAACGAATGTGGAGCCTTGTTCGGAATGGGTGGAGCTATGTTCGGCCTGTGTGGACTAATGTTCTAGATAGGTGGACAAATGTTCAGTCACGGCCCGACAGGCGGAAATTGCCGGGGGTAACGCCAAATTCTTCGGCAAAAACCCGGCTGAAATACCGGGGATCAGCAAAGCCCGACGCATACGCTACTTCCGAAATATTGAGCGGAGAATTGGTTAACAGTTCCTGCGCTTTCCGCAGGCGTAACCTTCGTAAATAGAGTCTGACCGGCATGCCCGTCAGCGCCGTTAGTTTCATATGCAGCGTGGTGCGGCTCATGCCGATCAACTGACAGATGTCGTCGACGGAAAGCTCCGTATTGCCTAGTTGCGGCTCTATTACATCCCGGAGCCGGATCAGAAACTGGTCCTCCACCGAATCGGCCGGGGGCACCGGCACCGGATTTTTCCCAACGCTTCCGAGCGCAAGTTGACTATAGTGAAGCTGCAGCACCCGCCGGGTCTGGAGCAGGTTACCCAGCACTAGCAGCAACTCTTCGCGCTGGAAAGGCTTCACCAGGTAGGCATCGGCCCCGCGCCGTAAGCCGGTCAGGCGGTCGCTCACGGCGGCCCGGGCGGTGAGCAGCACGATAGATATGTGGCTGGTGCGCTCGTCGTTTTTCAGGGTGTCGCAGAGGGCAAAGCCGTCTTTCACCGGCATCATCACATCGCTCAATATCAGATCCGGCATTTGGTCGAGCGCCGTATCGATGCCCACCTGTCCGTTTTCGGCCCGGATTACCCGGTAGTCAGCTTCTACGCAGGTCAGGATGTACGTAGCGACATCCTCATTATCTTCGACCAGCAGCAATACGGGTTTATGACCGGCCTCGGCCGGAGCCGGCTGGGCCAGGTCGCTGCGGTCGGGGCTGACCAGCACAGGAGCCGGCAAGATCCCTTCGGCCGATGCGGCCTGGCGGGTAAGCGGTAAGCAGACGACAAACTCGGCTCCTTGTTTCGGGCGATTTCGAACGGCCAGCCCACCGCGCATCAGCAGCACCAGTTCCCGCACCAGCGATAAACCAATACCGGTACCACCAGCCAGGCCCGGATCGGCCTCCGATACTGGTTGATTTTCCGCCATTCGTGGCCCGGCCTGTGGCGGCCCCGCCTGATAAAAGCGGTCGAATACTTTCGGCAGGCTGGCAGGCTCTATCCCAGGCCCCGTATCGCTCACGGTCATCTGAATCCAGGGGTCATCCAGATGCTCCGTTGGGATAAGTTCCTCCTGATAGCCTTTAGGACTTAACGATTGCCACCTGTCAAGTACCTGCAATTGACAATATACATGCCCACCCGCAGGAGTAAACTTCAGGGCGTTTGATAACAGGTTGGCAATTATGTCCTGAAGCTTTTCTTTGTCAAAATCAGCGTCACAAGTCTCAGTGTCAGACAGAAAGTGTAACTGAATGTCTTTGGCCTTCGCCAACGAATGAAATGACTCGCCTACATACCGGGTGAAGCTGATCAGGTCAGCCCGTACCGGGTGCAGGTGCATCTCGCCCGCTTCCAGTTTTGACAGGTCCAGAATCTGGTTGATCAACCGCAGCAGATTGGTCCCGTTCTGTTGGATGAGCCGGGCGGCCTGCTGGAGTGTCCCGGCACTTTGGTCCGGTTTGTCTTTAAGTTCGGACGCCATACCCAAAATGACGGTCAGGGGTGTCCGAAATTCATGGGAGATATTGGCAAAGAAGCGCGACTTGGTTTCATTGAGTTGTTGGAGCGCCTGTGCCTGCTGGGCAATCAAAGCGGTGGCCTGCCGGATCTCTGTTTCCAGCCGGCTTTGTTCCATCCGATGGTGCCAGACCCGCCAGCGTGCCCACGCCCAGCTACCAGCGCCAGCGAGCAAAATCATACTGAGCACAAACCAGGTACGCAGGTAAACCGGCCGACGCACCGTAACTGTTAGTGCCAGCGTATTGGCCGCCCATTGTCCGTTGGCTGCCTGCGCCCGGATTAGTAACTGGTGTTCGCCATAGGGCAAACTGCTCAGCGGCAACGCGGCTTCCGACTGATAAAGCCAGGAGGTATCTATATCCCTGAACTGATACGCGTAAACGTTCTTTTCCGCGTTGGCATAATTGAGCATCGCAAACTCCAGCACGCTGGAACGCTCATCGGGGGGGATGGTGATTACGCCATTTTTCAGCACGTCATCTGTTTTATCAACGATAGTCTTGGTCGATGGATCAAACTGGCGAAACGAGGTGATTCGCAGTGGAGATCGGGTGACAGTTGGGGTGTGGAAAAAATCCTGGGGGTCAAAAGCCGTAATGCCGTTCAGCCCTCCAAAATAAATCCGGCCGCTGGGCTCCTGGAAATGGGCAATGCGGTTGAACTCATTATGGGTAATGCCATCTTCGACGAAATAAGCCCGGATAGTCAGCCGGGTGGGGTCAAACTGCATAATCCCAAAATCGCTGCTTAGCCAGAGGTGGTCCCGCTTGTCGGGATAAACGGCATAAATGTTGTCGTTGGATAGCCCCTCGCTGCGTCGAAACTGGCGATATTGCTGCTGCCTGCGATCCCAGCGGATCAAACCCGAATTGGCGGTAGCAAGCCAGTAAACTCCCTGAACATCCTGATAAAAATGCTGAACATTGTCGGCCGGCAGATAAAATGGTCCCTTACCTCCACTCCAGTACCGGGCCGTAATACCTTTGTCCGGGTCAAACGTATATAGTCCTGAATTGGCACAAATCCAGATAATGCCCTGCCGGTCGGTTCCGATATGGAGCACATGCGCCTGATCCAGTTCGGGAAACTGGTTGTAGCGGGCAAACCGGCTTACCTGACCCCGTGTAAGATCAACGGTCCAAAGTCCAGGCAGACCTCCCGCCAGCATCTGTTCATCGCTATACTGGTGAAACGCCCATATACTCAACCCGGCCATATCGGATAAAATGGTAGCCTTGCTTGGTAGTTGATCATAGCGGAAAAGCTTGATATCCGCACCGGCATACAGCCTGCCCCGCCGGTCACGGCTTAGTCCAAACATCGAAGCAAAAGTGGCTTTCTCGAACAGGGCTTTGGTAGCCCCGCCCAACCGGTTACAGGTATACAGGCCGAATTTCTCCTGGTTCGCGTATACCTGATCACCAATAACCTCTATGCCCCGGATGGCGGCCATGCGGTCACCTTTGCTGGAAGGTTCGAAGAAGAGCCGGTGAAAATGATGCTGGATAAGCCGAACCTGATAAACACCGAAACTGGTACCTAACCAGAACTGACCGTAGCGATCGCGATAAAAGCTACGGTTGGTGACCGGTTCGCCGTTCAACTGACCCGTAATATCCAGGATAATACCTTTTTTCGGGTGCTGCAGGTGGATACCGTCCCAAAGCAGATCGTCCTGACCCATAGTTACACAGACTGGTAGGCGATCCTGCAGCATGGTGTTGAGCATGTGCGGAGGCCACTCCCGATGCTCACCCTGTTCCGTGATACTGTGTAATGATGAATAGGGGAACGTGTAGCCTTTATAAGCAATATAAAAAAATTCGGTACCCGCGTGCTGCTGTCCGAGACAGGCCCGGACTATATACCCGTCATACAAAAACCGGTGAAGCACCCGGCCATCTACCGATAGTTCGACCAGTTGATTGTCATCCGCCACCGCCCATACAGTATTATGAGACGTTACCCGCTCAAGCCGTAACCGCTTAAACTGCGGGAAATCCGTAAAGCGCAAACCTGATCGGGGATGATACGACACCAGCAAGGCAGGCTGATGAATGGATAGGAAAACCGTGCCGTTTTCGCTGGCTATCCCCCATTCCGGAATCGCCCCTTTGTCATATCTGAAGGGAAGTTTTTTCTTAAACTTTTCCTCAAAGGAAACAGCCGCACCGGTTTGAGGGTCGAAAAGCATGACCTGTGGCTGACCATAAGGCCCCATCAGCCACAACAGGCCATCGGCATCCTCCGCTATCGCCTGGATATCGTCAAAAACAAGACCATGCTTCTCTTTGGTATAGGTGGTGAACCGCAACCCATCGAAGCGGCAGAGACCAAACCGGGTGCCAAACCACATAAACCCCTGCCGGTCCTGGAAGATGGCGTTCACCTCCCGATGCGCCAGACCCTGCTCCGGGCCGTAGTGCTTCACCGAGGCCGTATATTGCTGGGCCGATACCAGCGTCCAGCAACAAACCAGTAGAATTAAGGCAAAGCTGGCAGATTTCACGGTTATCTTGCTCTTAGCACCTGAGAAAAAGGAAAGGAGAAGTGCTTAAAGATAAGGAAGAAAGACTTATTATGAGCAAGTTAGCTTCAATATGCGTAAATGATCGTATTGAAAAGTTGGTAAGGCAAAATAGTCCGGTCAAACCGCTCGCTCCGGAATTTAACGGAGCGAGCGGTTTGACCGGATTGAATTTTGTTGTAGGTTGAAACTGGTTTCGGGCCCAGTGCCTATTCAACAACTACTTCTCCATCATTTTGAAAGGTGTATCTATAGAGCGGCAGTCATCCGAAGTGTTTCAGGATGTTATCGACAACATGCCGATTGGGCTGGTATTGTACCAGGCTATTCGGGATGCTGAGGGAAGAGTTGTTGATTTTCTGTATGTCTTCGCTAACGAGGCTTATGCCAAAATTACCGGCCGGCCACTTCACCGGGTAGTTGGCAGTACCTTATCAGAAGTCTACCCACCTGCTTCTGAACAAGGGTTCCTGGTGCGCCTGATGGCCGTGATGCAGTCTGGTCAGCCGGTACGTTTTGAAGAGCGCCTGGTAGGCAGCGGCTCCGACCGCTGGATTGACATTAATCTGGTAAAGCAGGGCGATGGTGTATTGTTCACCTTTCAGGATATATCCGAAACCAAACAACTCCAACGGAAAGAACGGGAGCAGAAGGAACAGTTGATAAGTGTGCTCAATGGCTGCCAGATTGCTCTGTCGCTGTTTGAACCTATCCGCAACGATCAGGGGACTATCATTGATTTTCGGTATGTGACCCATAATGAGGCCAATGCGCGGCTGATTAACTGGACAGGTACCGAAGTGCCCCGACAGACGATGCTCGATTTGCTGCCGGGACTGGTAGCGTGCGGTATGTTTGCCCGGTACGTGCAGGTGGCCGAAACAGGCGTTCCTCAACGCATTGAGCAGGTGTACCAGGCGGATGGCATCGACGGTGTTTTTGACATATCGATTGCCCGTCAGGGTGAAGGGATTGTTGTGTCCGTTGTTGATCAGACTCCGCTACGGCAGGCCCTGAACCAGGCCGAGTCGCTGGTGGGTCAATTGAAACAGTCCAATGAGTACCTTCAGCAGTTTGCCTATGTGGCTTCTCATGATTTGCAGGAGCCGCTGCGCAAGGTGAAATCCTTCGGTGATGTGCTGATGGATCAATATGGCGACGTACTTGGCGAAACAGGAGCCGATCTGGTTAAGCGGATGCAGAATGCAACCACCCGGATGCAGTCGCTGGTGCGGGACTTGCTGGCTTACTCCCGTTTAAGTACGGGTGCGAACCTGATGGCTCCCGTGAGCCTGGATACGCTGTTAAAAGAGGTGCTGGATGATCTGGATCTAACCATCCGCCAAACCAGAGCAATAATTATCATTGAGTTCCTGCCGGTAGTCACTGGCAACCGGGCGCAGTTAACCCAGTTGTTTTCTAACCTGCTGAGCAATGCGCTTAAATTTCATAAGCCTGGTCAGCGTCCGGACATCGTCATCAGAGGGCAATACCTTATTGGTCATATCTTTACGGACCTGAAGCCACTCGCGGCTAAAAAGCGGTATGTTCAGATTGACGTCATCGACAACGGCATTGGTTTTGACGAGCAGCATAGTGAACGGGTCTTTCAGATGTTTCAGCGGCTGCATAGTGTTTCAAAATACCCCGGTACCGGAGTTGGCCTGGCTCTCTGTAAGAAGATAACCGAAAATCACGGTGGCGCCATCGCTGTACGGAGCAAGGCTGGTGTGGGAACCACCTTCACCATAACGCTGGAGGCTGATGCAAAATCGTTTCCTGACTTACCCATGGCGTAGGCCATCCCATACGATTACGTCCGTGTCCGCAACTGTACGCCAAACCGTCCGATTGCGGACATTTTTTCTTCATTCCTTTTTTGTAAAGAGTTGATTATCAGTAGGTGATAAAGTTTGGTACAAGCTTTGGCATTAAAGATTATGCAGGCTGATCGCTGCTATCCACACCGTTGAATTCCCTGATGAGATATGTTGCGCAACTACCTCCTCATTGCTGTCCGTAACCTGCGTAAGCATAAAGGCTTTACGTTTATCAATGTATTTGGGCTGGCCTTAGGGCTGGCCTGTTGCATGCTGATTACCCTGTATGTCCGGGATGAAGTAAGTTACGATAACTTCCATCTGAACGCCGACCGGATTGTGCTGTTACAGCAGTTTGAGAATATTGGCGTCAGCGGGGGCAAGCTGGCTACCGACCTGAAAGCCCGGTTCGCACAGGTGCAAAATACGGTGCGACTCCTGAATACCACACCACTCATTACCTTTCAGAATACCGCTTATTACGAGCCGAAGTTCTATTTTGCTGACAGCACCGCCTTCGATGTGTTTTCATTTTCGATGGTACAGGGCAATCCGCGCACGGCTCTCGCTGAGCGGAACGGTGTAGTGATTTCAGCGTCGGCCGCCCGGAAATACTTCCCCAATCAGAACCCGCTGGGTCAGACCCTGCTATACAACAGCAAAACACCGCTGCGCATTACGGGCGTGATGCAGGATCTGCCCCGCAACGCCCACGTGACCATCGATTTTCTGGCCAGCTATGCCAGTGCCAATGACCTCGTCGGTTACGATGTAACCACCAATTACTGGGGGGGGAATACCTGGACATACCTCCTGCTGGCTCCCGGCACCGACCCGGCTACGCTGCTGGCGCAATTTCCGGCCTACGTTAAAAGCCTGGGTGACCCAAACAGCGCCGTCTGGCGGTTTAACCTGATACCCCTGCGGGACATTTACTTAAAAACGGAATTGGTAGCCTCAGACCGGCTGTTGTATGTCTACATCTTCTCGCTGGTGGCTTTGCTGATAATCGGTCTGGCCTGCTTCAACTATGTTAATCTGACCACGGCCCGGTCGGCTACCCGTGCCCGTGAGGTGGGTGTCCGGAAAGCGATGGGTTCCTCGTTCGGCCAGCTGTGGCAACAATTTCTGAGCGAGACCACATTGTATGTGCTGCTCGCGGTCCTGGTATCGGTTGGGCTGTTGCAGTTGGCGCTGCCTTACTTTAATACCTTTACCGATAAACAGCTTTCGCTGACTTCCCTGCTCACCAGGGAGTATGGACTCTGGCTGCTGGGTGGTATCGGGCTGCTGAGTGTGCTGACGGGCAGTTATCCGGCCTTGGTGCTGTCGTCACTGCGCCCCGTCCTCGTGCTGAAGGGGAGCCTGACCGCCATTGGCAAAAAAGCCCTGCTGCGCCAGGTTCTGGTGGTCGGGCAGTTTACGGTATCGGTTGTCTTGATCGTAGCGACGGTGGTGGTTTATCAGCAGTTGAATTACATCCGGCATAAAGACCTGGGTTACCAGCGTGAACAGATCTTAACCCTTGACCTGCGCGATGCCGCCGATAACCAAAAGGAATTATTTAAGCAGCAGGTGAAAGCATTGCCCAGTGTTGTATCGGCCACGCGATCCTTTGGGCTTCCGGGCAGTGGCCGGCTCCGGGGTGAAAAGCTGGTGAGCGAATTCGTGCCCAAAGGGGCTGCCGACGGCGGTATTGTCCGTCTGACCGCCGACGGGGATTTCCTGAACACGTTTGGTATAAAACTCCTGGAAGGGCGAACCCTGGATCCCAACCGCCCCGCCGACAGGCAGGCGTTTCTGGTAAACAAGGCAGCTATGAAGTTTTTTGGCTGGTCGGACCTTGCGGGGAAGCAGACCGGCTACTATACCTTTCAGTACGATCCCAAAGGGGGCTACCGCGAAGTGCCGGTGCGGGGCGATGTCGTGGGCGTAGTTGAAGACTACCACCATGCCGACCTGAAAACGACCGTAGCGCCGATGCTCTTTTCGCTGCCCGACGGCTGGGAAGGCCAAATGGCTATCAAACTCCGTGCGGGTAATGTGCCAATGGCTGTCCAGCAGATACAGACCCTCTGGACCCGTTCTTTCTCCGGTAAGCCGTTTGAGTACGCCTTCATGGATGATACGTTCAACCAGACCTACAAATCGGAAGTGAGAACCGGACAGGTGTTTGGCCTGTTTGCTTCCCTGGCCGTGCTGATTTCCTGCCTGGGGTTGTTTGGCTTAGCCGCCTACACGGCCGAGCGCCGGACCAAAGAAATTGGCATCCGCAAAGTGCTGGGTGCGTCGGTGCCGAGCCTTGTCTCCCTGCTCAGCCGCGACTTCCTGAAACTGATCCTGATCGCCATTGTCATCGCTACCCCCGTTGCCTGGTATGCCATGAACCGCTGGCTCGAAGATTTCGCCTACCGGACAGACATCCCCTGGTGGGTCTTCCTGCTGGCCGGGCTGCTGACAACAATAATTGCTTTATTAACCGTAAGCTATCAATCCATCCGGGCCGCTTTGCTGAACCCGGTCACCTCGCTTCGCTCTGAATAGCTATGCTAAAGAACTACCTCACCATCGCCCTCCGAAACCTGCGTAAGCACAAGGGTTTCACGTTTATCAATGTATTTGGGCTGGCCGTCGGGCTGGCCTGCTGTCTGCTCATTACCCTGTATGTGGTCGATGAACTCAGCTTCGACCGGTACAATACCAAAGCCGACCGCATTTACCGGGTTCATACCGATATCCTGTTTGGCGGAGACGATATGCGGTTTGCGGTATCAGCGGACCCGGTTGGGCCCACCCTGAAAAAAGACTACCCCCAGGTCGAAAATTACGTGCGGCTGCACGATCGGGGCACCTGGCTGGTGAAACGGTCCGGACAACCGAATAACCTACGGGAAGACAAAATCATTTTTGCTGACTCCACCCTGTTTGATGTCTTTACGTTACCCTTTATAGCCGGCGACCCGAAGCAGGCATTGGCGGAACCCAATACCGTGGTGATTAGTGAATCGGCCGCCCGCCGTTATTTCGGGCATCAGAATCCAATCGGGCAGACGCTGGTCTTTGACAACAAACAACTACTTAAAGTAACCGGGGTGATGGAGGATATGCCGGAAAATTCGCACTTCCGCACCGACTTCTTTGTGACCATGCTGAACGACAACTACCAATGGGGACAGTGGCTCAGCAATAATCACCATACCTATATTGTGCTTAAACCGGGTGTCGATCCGGAAGCATTCGGGAAGAATTTTGCTACGGTTATCGAAAAATACGTGGGACCACAGGCCTTGCAGTACATCGGTGTCAGCATGAAACAATTTCGCGAAGCGGGTAACCGGTACCAGATGTGGCTGATGCCGCTGACGGATATTCACCTGAAATCGCGCCAGAACATCGAACTGGCCCCCAACGGGGATATGCAGTACATCTACATTTTTGGGGCCGTCGCCATCTTCATTCTGCTGATTGCCTGCATTAATTTTATGAACCTGGCAACGGCCCGGTCGGCCAATCGCGCCAAAGAAGTGGGCGTCCGAAAAGTGCTGGGTTCAGAGCGGCAGCAACTGATAGGCCAGTTTATGGTCGAGTCGGTCCTGATGGCTATGTTGGCTATGGGGCTGGCTCTGGTGCTGGTTTCCCTGGCGTTACCCTTGTTTAATACGGTGGCGGCTAAATCATTGGCTGTTCAAAGCCTGCTATCGCCCGGATTTTTGTCTTTCATTCTGGTGCTGCCGGTCGTTGTGGGTTTGCTGGCGGGTAGCTATCCGGCGTTCTTCCTGTCGTCGTTCCGGCCGCTGCTGGTGTTGAAGGGGGGAGCGTTCAAATCCGTAAACCGGGGATCTAAACAGGTAAGCCTGCGCAGTGGCCTGGTGGTCTTTCAGTTTGCGATGTCTGTTATTCTGATCATTGGAACAATAGTGGTGTATCAGCAAATCAATTACATCCAAACCACCAAACTGGGCTTTAATCGGGAGCAGGTATTGACCATTCACGAAGCCTATAGCCTCGACAGCCAGGTCGACGCCTTTAAGAACGAGGTGTTGCGTTTGCCGGGGGTTGTCAGCGGAACGATATCCGGTTATCTGCCGGTACCTTCTGACCGGAGCGATAGCCCAATGTTCCCTGAAGGGGAGATCGACCAGAAAAAAGCCGTCAGCATGCAGCAGTGGGCCGTTGACCATGACTATGTGAAGACGCTCGGCATGCAGATTGCTCAGGGCCGTGACTTTTCACGCGATTTTGGAGCCGACTCATCCGGCATTATTCTGAATGAGACGGCGGTAAAAATTTTCGGATTTAAAGAACCCCTTGGCAAGCGGGTGGTGCAGTTTGGAGACCCATCGGGTAAAACACAAAAAGTGTACACGGTCATTGGGGTAGTAAAGAATTTTCACTTTGAATCCCTGCGTCGTAATGTTGGCGCACTGGGCCTGTTTCTGGGCAAAAATACAACCTCGGCCACGTTCAGGCTGAGCACGCAGGACGTAGCGGCCCTGATTCCCCAGATCGAAACGAAATGGAAGCAATTGGCTCCCGGCCAACCGTTCAATTATTCGTTTCTGGAAGATAAATTTGATGCCATGTACCGGGCCGAGCAGCGCATCGGCACCATTGCCCTTACGTTCTCGGTAATAGCCATTCTGGTAGCCTGCCTGGGTCTATTTGGGCTGGCGGCCTTCATGGCCGAGCAACGCACCAAGGAAATCGGCGTTCGCAAAGTGCTGGGCGCGTCGGTACCAAGCCTGGTCACGATGCTTAGCTGGGACTTCCTCAAACTGGTTTTTATTGCCATTATTATTGCTACCCCCATTGCCTGGTGGGCGATGAATAAGTGGCTGGAGGACTTTGCCTACCGGATCGACGTACCCTGGTGGGTATACATCATGGCTGGTGTGGTAGCCGTACTCATTGCTTTTGTCACCGTATCGTTCCAGAGTATCAAAGCGGCTTTAATGAATCCAGTGAAGAGTTTGAGAGCAGAGTAGATAAAGGAGTAGGCAGTTCTCAGTCGGCAGGCATCAGCTTTTTCTGCCGACTGAGAACTGCCTACTGCAAACTGCCCACTGTAGACTGAATACTATGCTACGCAACTACCTAAAAATCGCCATTCGCAACCTGCGGCAGCAGAAAGCGTTCTCGTTTATTAATATCATTGGTTTAACGCTGGGTCTGACCTGCTGCTTTCTGATTCTGCTGTTCGTCAGCCACGAGCTGAGTTACGATCGGTTTCACGAAAAAGCCGACCGGATCTACCGGGTTACCTACAATCCAAAATTCGCCGGAGTACCAACAGCGCTGGTTACCTTGCCCACACCGGCCGGGCCGCTGATTGCCAGCTCGTTTCCCGAGGTGGAGCAGACGGCACGGTTATTCCGGCGGAGCGCTTCTATTGAAGCGAAAGAGGGTGTCGCCGGAAGACCAGATAAGTACGAAGAAGAGCGGTTCTTCTTCGGCGACCCGGCCATCTTCAAGATCTTCACGGTTACCTTCCTGCAGGGAAATTCGGCTACGGCGCTGCGGGATAAGTTCTCGGTCGTGATCACCGACAAGGTTGCCGAAAAGTACTTCGGTAGCGGTAATGTACTCGGCAAGACATTAACCCTGGACGGGCAGTACCCCATGACGGTTACGGGCGTAATCAAAGCGCTACCTGATAATTCGCATGTCTACATCGATCTGCTGGCCAATTACGAAACCATGTTTGCCACGATCAGTGAAGGAGCCCGCGAAAACCTGCCCCGCAACTGGGTAATCAGCCATTCGCTGACGTACGTACTGCTGAAACCAGGTCAGTCGGCAGCCACGGTCAATGCCAAGTTCCCGCAGTTTCTGCTGACGCATGCCAATGAGCGGTTTGCCAAAGACATTGTGTATGAACTCCAGCCGCTGACCGACATTCACCTGCGCTCGAATCTGGCCAATGAGGTAGAGCCGACCGGCCGCATGGACTATGTATACATTTTTATCGGCGTAGCCATTATCACGCTGCTGATTGCCTGCATCAACTTTGTCAATCTGGCAACCGCCCGGTCGCTGAAGCGGGCGCGGGAGGTAGGCATGCGAAAAGTGATGGGTGCCGGGCAGTTCCAACTGATCGGCCAGTTCCTGGGCGAATCGCTACTGCTGTGCTTCATTGCCTTTGGTCTCTCGCTGGTGCTCATTAATCTGATGCTGCCGGTGCTCAATCATCTGACCGGAAAGGAGCTGACAATGGGGTATCTGCTCGGCAATGGACAGTTGCTGGCTGGCTTTGTGGGTATTGCGCTGCTGACGGGCCTGCTGGCAGGTAGTTACCCCGCCTTTTTTGTGGCCCGCTTCCTGCCTATTCAGACGCTGAAGGGTAGCTTCACCAGCGGCAAGGCAAAGGGCGGGATGCTGCGGCAGACGCTTATGGTGGTGCAGTTTACGGCTTCCGTTGCGCTTATCATCGGCACCATCACTACGTATCGCCAGCTCCGGTACGTGCAGGAACAGCCACTGGGCTTTAATAAAGAGTATGTCATCACGATTCCCTTCAAAAGCAACAACTTAAATAACATCTTCGATGACCCGACCGATAGTCTGTTCACAAAGCTGAAAAGTCTTAAAGACGTGCTGCGGAGCCACCCTCAGGTAGAGCAGGTAGCGCTGTCGAGCGGGCCGTTGGGGTTGGGTGGTACCCGTCGTGGCGTGGTGCCCGAAGGGTTTGCCCGCAATGACAACTTATTCGCTACCTCGCTGGCGACCGACTACGACTTTATTAAAACCTACGGGCTGAAACTGGTGGCCGGCCGGGAGTTTTCGCGTGCGTACGGTACCGATCAGGCTGAAGCGTTTATTGTCAACGAGTCGGCGGTGAAACAGTTTAAATGGGGCAGTCCGGCGCGGGCTATCGGCAGGCAGATCGAACTGGAGGGGAAAACCGGGAAGGTGGTGGGCGTGGTGAATGACTTCCACATGGAGTCGTTGCAACAGCCTATAGAAGGGCTGGTGCTCGATATTAACCCGTCGGTTTTGTCCATGCTGTCGGTCAAGATCCGGAACCAGAATATCCCGCAGACCCTGGCCTTTGTCGAGAAACAGTGGGGCGATTTCTTTCCGCAAAAAGTTTTTGAATACGATTTCCTGGATAAAGACATCGCCCGGTTGTACGAACGCGATCAGCGGCTGGGGAATATCGTTGCCTACTTTGCCGTGCTGGCCATGTTTATCTCCTGCCTGGGATTATACGGGCTGGTGGTACTGGTCACGCAGCAGCGGGTTCGGGAGGTAGGTATTCGCAAAGTGCTGGGTGCCAGCGTAACGAGCATTGTAGCCCTGTTTTCTCTGGACTTCCT
The DNA here is from genome assembly GCF_039541915.1 of Nibrella saemangeumensis. Lineage (NCBI taxonomy): Bacteria > Pseudomonadati > Bacteroidota > Cytophagia > Cytophagales > Spirosomataceae > Nibrella > Nibrella saemangeumensis. Next base: position 28,462 of record NZ_BAABHD010000003.1, on the reverse strand, counting down.
GAAACTGGTCCTGGTGGCTATTCTGATTGCCTCACCGATTGCGTGGTACGCCATGAACGGCTGGCTTAAGGACTTTGCCTATCGGGTCGATATTGACTGGTGGATATTCGTTGCGGCTGGCTTACTGGTGGCCCTGATTGCGCTGCTGACCGTCAGTATCCAAAGCATCCGGGCCGCGCTGATGAATCCGGTAAAGAGCCTGAGAACGGAGTAGGCAGTTTTAGAGTAGGCAGTGAGCAGTTCTCAGTAAGCAGAAGGAAGGAATTAATCAACCTACGTGGCCTGTTTTCTGCCTACTGAGAACTGCCGACTGGTATTCCAACCCTCTACCGCAAATCCGGGTCTATACCGGCAAAAACACCATTAGCCATGAAAACGATAGCTATTATCTTTTGCCTGATTGCAGGAGCGGTTTGGACTTGCCAGAAAACAACCGATATAGAGCCGGCAGCTGCCGAAGTGATTGAGAAAAAAGCAATACTGGTTTACGAACTGCCTGTCGATGGTTGTTCCTGGCACTTCTCCATCGACAACGGCGATGAATCGAGCCGGTTTGCACCGACCGAAGCGTCAGAGAAAAAAGTACGGGAGTTTGCCGAAAAAAGTAACCTGTTTCAGACAGGTCTGATGCGTGCAGAGGTAAAGATACGCTACCAAATAACTGGCAAATCCCGGACAATTGAGTGCGGGTTTGGGGCAAAGGTACCGCTGGAAGAGATCGACGTACTGGATATTGCCTTACCTTGAGAGAATCGTAGGACGCGTGCAACGTTGCCGGCGGTTTCTGCATCTATTGACTAAACATTAAAACGAACCATCATGAACCGTTCCCGATTTACATTACTGCTCGGCGGTCTGTTGCTGACGGGCTTAACCTACGCTCAGAACGACCGCGACGAACAACCTTACCAGACCAAAAATTTCACCGGCAGCCTCAATACCGTACGCGTTGAAACCTCGGGCGGCAGCATTCTGGTGGAAGGTAGCCAGCCTTCCGGTGTGAAAGTGGATATGTACGTCCGCCCCAACAACTGGCCGAACAATAAAATGAGTAAGGAGGAAATTGAGGAACGGCTGAAAGACTACGATATCAACATCAACACGGAGGGTAACACTGTAGTAGCCACTGCCAAACGCAAAGGCCGCGATAACTGGGACTGGAAAAAATCAGTCAATATATCCTTCCGGGTGTATACGCCCCGCAATTTTGCCACCGACCTGAAAACCTCCGGCGGTAGCATACGGATCAGCAAACTGAACGGGCAGCAGAACTTTACCACCAGTGGCGGCAGTCTGCACCTGACCGATGTGGAAGGGGCTATCAAAGGCCGCACCTCCGGTGGCAGCATTCACCTGGCCGGTTGCCGCAAAGACATTGACCTCTCTACCAGCGGGGGCTCCATCCACGCCGACGATTCAGAAGGGAACCTGTCACTCCGTACCTCCGGCGGTAGCGTACACCTGAACAACCTGCGGGGCAAGATCAACGCCACCACCAGCGGTGGCAGCGTGAAAGCCGACGGCGTCAATGGCGAACTAATCACCGGCACCTCCGGCGGCTCGGTCAAACTGGCGGGTATTGCCGGCAGCGTTGAGGCCCGTACCAGCGGGGGCGGTATGGACGTGGAAATCACCAAACTGGGCGACTATGTAAAACTCACGGCCGGGCCGGGTAGTGTGCGCGTCCGGATGCCGCTCGACAAAGGCATTGACCTCGATCTGAGTGGCCGGCGGGTGGCTGTGCCCCTGAAAAACTTTAGCGGCAGCACCGACGAGGACCGTATCCGCGGTAAACTGAACGGCGGAGGTGTCCCCGTTACCATTGCCGCCAACAGCGGTAATGTTTATATCAACCAGTGAGTTAACGTACCTGTCCGTTTGTGAACAAAAAAGTGTCCGCTAGTGGACACTTTTTTGCTTTATATGCCTGATTTTCGCTGTTTTTCAGCCCTTTTCGTTTTTGGCACAGGCATTGAGTTTAGTAGGGTACATATACTTCTTTCTGTTATGACAACGTACATAAACACCGGCATCCTCGTTAAAGTCCTGGCGAACGTATTCTTCGGGATCAGTATGCTGGCTGGTATTTCTTCCGGTTCAGTGATGACTTCGGTTTGCGCTGCGGAACAATACCAGACTAGTCAGGTAGCAGCAGAAAAGTCGGTGACAAAGCAGACCCGCCATACAGATTTTCTGATGGATAAAGGGTTTATCTTCCGGCGGGCAAAAAAAGCCGAGCGGGCAATGCGCCAGGAGCGGACAACCGTTTGTCTGACCACCAACCACCTGGGCGGGTCTACGAAAATAACCGTTCAGATGGATCAGGCTAACTCGCTGATTATCCGTATTGCCAGTATTTAACCTAATTTTGACATTAATAGCCTTATACCTATACGCATGCTTTCTCTACGCAACGTTTCCAAATACTACCCCGCCGGCTTCGGCAAAACTTACGTGCTCCGTAACATTACGTTAGACATTGAGCCCGGTGAATTTGTATCCATTATGGGGCCTTCGGGGTCGGGTAAGTCAACGCTGCTGCACATTCTGGGTCTGCTCGAGGAACCCTCCGAAGGCGAGTACCTGTTTCTGGATCAGCCAGTGCAGAAGCTGTCGGAGAAGAAGCGGACCGACATTCACCGCAACCACATCGGCTTCGTCTTTCAGGCATACCACCTCATCGACGAGCTGACGGTATACGAAAACATTGAAACGCCACTGCTGTACCAGGGGATGTCATCATCGGAACGCAAGAGCCGCGTAGCCGAACTCCTCGACCGGTTCAATATGGTGGCTAAAAAAGATTTGTTTCCGAATCAGTTATCCGGTGGTCAGCAGCAGCTGGTGGGTATTGCCCGCGCCATTGCGGCCCATCCGAAGGTGATTTTTGCCGATGAGCCGACGGGTAATCTGCACTCCGAGCACGCGAAGCAGATTATGGAGTTGTTTAAGGAATTGAACGAAAAAGACGGTGTAACCATCGTACAGGTTACCCACTCCGATGTCAATGCCGGCTACGGCAATCGCATTCTGCACCTGAAAGACGGCTGGCTCGAACCGGCCGCTACGGCATCAGTGTAGCAAACAGCGGGCGTAGGGTATCGAGGGCTTGTGCAGCGTTGGCCATGTTGGTGGATACGCCGTCAATATCAAGCTGCCGGAACCATTGAATACCGGCTGCATTGCAGCAGAAGATAAGCCCGGCTTCCGTTAGCGCATCCGGCCTAGAAAGGGTTTCGTTTACCGAAAAGCCGGCCTGAGCAGCCTGGCGAAGCAGCTGCCGGCGGACGATCCCATCAATACAACCTGACGCCAGCGACGGGGTAAACAGGGTTCGCGCACGAAACCAGAACAGGTTGGAGGCATTACACTCGGCGAGGTGCCCGGCTGTATCGAGCAGAATGACATCATCCAGTTGCTGCTGCTGTTTGTAAAGCCCCGCCAGCACATACGGCAGCGCATTAAGCGTCTTAAACGCTGAGACCGGCGAGGAGGTCAGGCGAACCGCATCGTACACACCCAGACGATTACGGGCTGTTATAGTGAAGGGTTGGCCAGGCAGTACCGTTAGCAGGTACTCCGATTCGTTGCCGGCCGGTGTATACAGCCCCCCCGGCTGCCGCCACACTTGCAGTTTGATACGGGCAGCCTGACCGGCCAGACCATTCAGATATAGCAGGGCGGTAATATGGCCTTCCAGAACATCCGGCGTCATATCGGGGCGGGCCTGCAGCTGCAGCGCCTGCATCCCCCGACTTAAACGGGTGTAGTGGTCGGCCCAGAACCAAAGCTGCCCCTGTTCAAAGCGGATAGTTTCAAACAGGCCATCGCCGTACCGGAAGGCCCGGTTGTCGGCAGTTAGCAGCAGGTTGCTCTCAGGCAGTATATCAGAATTATAAACCAGATACATAATCTTTTTCTGCCGTTTATCCCAAAACGGTAGAGCGGTCAAATTTAACTTTGTAATATTAAACCATGAAACGTGTAGCCATGATGAGAACGGTAGCCAATCGATTGTTTCGAAGCCCGAAATGGCTGGCCGGGGTGTTGCTGGTAAGCGCTGCCTATGCACAGCCAACGCAAAGCGCCGGCCCGAACAGTAACCGCTTTTCGCTCCGGCAGGCCATTGACATTGCGCTGCAAAATAACCTGACGGTGAAGCAGGGGCAGTTGCAGGTGCAGAACAGCGACCTGCAGTTCTATCAGGCTAAAATGAACCGCATTCCAACCCTGAACGCCTTTGGCTCGCAGGCCTTCAGTTCCGGGCGGAATATTAACCCCACCACCAATACGTTTGTGGAGCGGGCGGTGAGTTCTAATAACTACCAGCTTTCAACCAGCGTAACCGTGTTTAACGGGTTTGCCATTCAAAATAACATTAAACAGACGGATTTATTCCTGCAGTCGTCGGAGGAAAGCCTGAAAGCAACGCAAAACACCGTGGCCCTGACGGTGGTCCAGAATTACCTGAATGTGCTGAATAATGAAGATCAGTTAGATATTGCCCGCCGGCAGGTAGAGGCTACCCGTGGCCAGGTAGAGCGGACGCAGCGGCTGGTGAATGCCGGTACGGTGGCCGAGGCTACGCTGTATGATATCCGGGCGCAATTGGCCAACGACGAACTGGCAATAGTAAACGCCCAGAACAACCTGGACTTGGCAAAACTGGCCCTGTTGCAGACCATGAACCTGCCTGGTACGGGAAGTCCGGGAGCGATAGAAGTGGAACGCATCCAGTTTGATGATCCTGCGGTTGCCCCGTATACGGCATCTCCGCAGCAAGTCTATGAAACAGCGCTGGGTATTATGCCCGAAATAAAGGCGGCCGAACTGCGGGTGAAGAGTGATGCCCTGGGTATTGATGTGGCCCGTGCTTCCATGTATCCGTCCTTAACGCTGAACGGAAACCTGAGTACCCTGTATTCCAGTGTTGGTTTACAGCGTCTGGTCTCGGATGGAACGCTGATTCAGCAGCCAGTGCCGGGTCTTTTTGTGAATATGAACGGCACACCGCAACAGGTTTTTCAAACGCAGCAGGGAGGCACTTTTGTACCCTATGCATATGGTGAACAATTGAGAAATAACCTTAACCGTTCGGTATCTTTAAATTTGCGCATCCCGATTTTTAACAACATGCAGGCAAGAACCCGGGTGACATCTGCTACAATTACGAAACAAAATTCCGAAATTGCCGCTGATAATGCCCGATTGCAACTTCGTCAGCAGATTGAGCAGGCCTATACCAACATGCTGGCTTCGGCCAATCGATACCGGGCTACGCAGGTACAGGTAGCCTCGCTGGAACAGGCATTCCGGGCGGCCGAAAGCCGACTGAATGCCGGGGCGCTGAACTCCGTGGATTATAATATCGCTAAAACAAACCTTGACCGGTCCAGGGCGAACCTGGTGCAGGCCAAGTACGATTATATTTTCAGGACGAAAATCCTGGATTTTTATCAAAACAAACCGCTGTCGTTTTGAGGAATGGTGAACTGCCCGGCAAACCGGAATAACTGACTAAAGGGGGACAGGTTAATCCTGTTCCTGCATCAGTTATACGAGTTCATTCGTTCTTCTGCGCCGGAGGGTTCACTTTTCTTAACCGATGAAGCGTAAATCAAATCGTATCTGGTGGATTCTGGGCGGCATTACAGTGCTGCTGATTGTTGGATTGGTAGCGGCCAAACAGACCGGTATCATCGGTAAGCCCAAAGCTGTTGAAGTAGAGTTTGCCAGCGTCAAGCGTATTGATATTATTGAGCGCGTCAGCGCGTCGGGGCGGGTGCAGCCGGAGGTGGAAGTGAAACTCAGCCCGGATGTGTCCGGTGAAATCATTGGGCTGTATGTCAACGAAGGTGATCCGGTTACCAAGGGGCAACTTCTGGTGAAGATCAGGCCGGATAATTACGAATCATTGCTGTCGCGGGCGCAGGCGACCGTCAACGCCAACCGGGCGCAGTACGAGCAGGCGCGGGCCTCTATCGCTCAGGCTGAAGCCCGGCTCATTCGCGCCAAAGCCGACTACGAGCGCAACCGAAAGCTACTGGCCGATAAAGTGATCTCCCAGGCCGATTTTGAACAGATTGAAGCTAACTACAACGTGGCCCGGCAGGATGTAGAAGCCGCCCGCTCCAATGCTAAAGCGGCCCAGTTCAACATCCGCAGCGCCGAAGCCGGTCTGCGCGACGCCAGCGAAAACCTCCGTAAAACGACTATCTATGCCCCCGTTACCGGTACCGTCTCTAAACTGAATGTCGAACTCGGGGAACGCGTGGTTGGTACGTCTCAAATGGCCGGTACCGAAATCATGCGGCTGGCTAACCTCAGTAACATGGAGGTGCGTGTCAACGTGAACGAAAATGACATTGTGCGTGTCAGCATGGGCGATACGGCCGATATTGAGGTTGATTCCTACACGACATCCGGCCGGAAGTTCAAGGGCATTGTGACAGAAATTGCCAATACGGCCATTGGTTTAGCCAGTTCATCGGCTTCGTCGGCCTCATCGCTCTCAACTGATGCCGTGACGGAGTTTGAGGTGAAAGTGCGCATTCTGAATAATTCCTACCAGGACCTGCTTTCCAATCAACAGCGCAAAGGCTACCCCTTTAAACCTGGTATGACAGCCTCAGTCGAAATTATCACCGAGCGTAAATCGGATGTGTTGTCGGTACCCATTGCCGCCGTAACCACGCGGGGTACCGATGACGAAGAAGCCGAAAAGGACAAGCCCAATCAAAATAACAATAACACAGTCGTCGACGAGCAGAAAGCGAAACTGGCTGCCAAAAAAGAGGTGGTGCAGGAGCTGGTGTTTGTCAACAAAGATGGTAAAGCCGAACGCCGGGTAGTCAAAACCGGCATCAGTGACTACGAAAATATTGAGATCACTTCCGGACTGAAGGAAGGCGAGCAGGTCATTTCCGGCCCCTTCCTGGCGGTCTCCAAGCGGTTGAAAGAAGGCGATGCCGTGATCAAACGCGATCCGAAGAAGCAGGCCAAGCCAGAGAAGGACGAGTAATGTAGACCGGAGTACAACTCCGGTCTACTCCGTGGTAAAACCTCCGGCGTTTCTACTTATAGAGGAAAACGCTTTTCTTCTATGAGACGGCTATTTCCTTTACTGCTACTACTGGCAACCAGTATATCCTCGCTAGCTCAGACCCGCTACGAACCTACCTGGCAATCTATTGACAGCCGGCCCGTACCGAAGTGGTTCGAAGACGCCAAGTTTGGCATTTTCATACACTGGGGCCTTTTCTCCGTACCTGCCTGGGGCCCTACCGAGCGTGATGGTGTGGGCATTTATGACCGCTATGCCGAGTGGTACTGGCGGAAACTCACCGACCCCAACGCCAAGACGTATCCGCTTTTTACCAAATTTCATAACTCGGTGTACGGCGAGGATGTTAAATACCAAGATTTTGCCAGTCAGTTTAAAGCCGAGCTGTTCAATCCAACCGAGTGGGCAGATGTATTCCGGCAATCAGGGGCGAAATACGTGGTGCTGACCTCCAAACACCACGAGGGCTTTACGCTCTGGCCCAGCGCTCAGGCCTGGAACTGGAACGTCATGGACGTAGGACCGCACCGCGACCTCGCTGGTGATCTGATTAAAGCCGTAAAGGATAAAGGTCTGCGCATGGGTTACTACTATTCGCTGTATGAGTGGTTCAATCCGCTCTATCAGGCTGATGTGAATGCCTACGTAGACAACCACATGATCCCGCAGATGAAAGACCTGGTGACCCGTTATAAACCCGATATTCTCTGGACCGACGGGGAGTGGGATCACCCCAGCGATGTCTGGAGAAGCACCCAGTTTCTGTCGTGGCTGTATAACGATTCTCCCATCAAAAATGACGTTGTCATCAACGACCGCTGGGGTAAGGAAACCCGTGGCAAGCATGGCGGATTTTTCACGACAGAATATGATCTGGTGCATGAAGGAACGTCGGAGGGTGTGAAATTTGCGCGGCCGTGGGAAGAATGCCGGGGCATTGGTGGCTCGTTTGGCTTTAACCGCAAGGAAAACCTGGCTGACTACTCCACCTCCAAACAACTCATCGATGTGCTGATTGACAAAGTAGCTCGCGGGGGTAACCTGCTGCTGAACATTGGCCCTACCGCCGACGGCCGTATACCCGTAATTATGCAGCAGCGTCTGAAAGACATCGGCGACTGGCTGTCGGTCAACGGAGAGGCTATTTACGAAACCCGCGAGTGGGATAAAGCGCCTGCCATCGGGAAAAGTACCACTACGTATTTTACCCGGAAAGGCAATGACCTGTACCTGCTCTGCACCAAATGGCCCGAGCAGCCGGTGGTAATCAGTGGCGTTCGTAAAGCCGGCAAAGTTACGCTGCTGGGCTACAAAGGCGCTGTCACGACGGCGGCTCGCGGCAACGGCCTCAGCATTACTCCGCCTGCCGTATCGCCCTCTGCAAACCCCAGCCAGTACGCCTGGGTGTTTAAGCTGGAAGGAGCGTTGTAAGGGTCCGGCCAGCATCCTTGCTGGCCTTTTTACTTACGCTACCTGGAAACTATGAACATTTTATTGCGTTGCCGGTTTGGACAGCAGGGAGGCAGTCCGGTACCTTTACGCCATGAAACCTCATGAACCCACACGGCTGACGGTTGTTGGGGGCGGTAGCTGGGCCACTGCTCTGGTTAAGATATTTTCCGAAAACAACGTCAGTATCCGCTGGTGGCTGCGCCAGCAAGCCGATGCCGACCATATCCGCAAATACCACCATAACCCCAGTTACCTGAGCGATGTGCAGATTAATCCACGGAAGGTTCGTGTCTGCACCAGCATCCGCGATGCCTTCCGGAACAGCGATTACATTGTGCTGGCCGTACCGGCTGCGTTTATCGCCGATGCGCTGACCGGTGCCCGATCCAAAGATTTTGAGGGAAAGCACGTGGTTTCTGCCATAAAAGGTATGATTCCGGAGCGGAACCAACTCGTTACCGACTGGGTAGAGGAAGTTTACGGCGTACCCGCCGAGCGGATTTGCGTGATTGCGGGTCCCTGTCATGCCGAAGAGGTAGCGCTGGAAAAACAATCGTACCTGACCATTGCCTCGTCTGGCCCCGACTGCGCCGGTACCGTGGCCCAGCTGCTTACCTGCCGCTTTGTGCAGGCATCACCCCTGGACGATATTTACGGGGTTGAATACAGTGCGGTGATGAAGAACATTGTGGCGCTGGCCTGTGGGATCACCCACGGCTTGGGCTACGGCGATAACTTTCAGGCCGTACTGGTCTCAAACGCTATGCAGGAGATCCGTCGCTTCGTCGATACGATCTACCCCAAACTGCGTGACCTCAGTGCTTCCGCTTACCTGGGCGATCTGCTCGTGACGGCTTATTCGCCCTTTAGCCGCAACCGGACATTTGGCAGCCTGATTGGGAGGGGGTACAGCGTGCAGTCGGCCCAGATGGAGATGAATATGATTGCGGAAGGGTATTATGCCGTAAAGAGCATCCACGAGTTCAACCAGCAGTACCAGGTGCCGATGCCCATTATTGAAGCGGTGTACAATATCCTGTACGAAAAGGTCTCACCCGGCGCTGCGATGAATCGGTTGAAGATGCTGCTGAAGTAGCAACCCGCGTTCCGCGGGTTGCTACAAAAAGCTTCGTATCTTCCCGGCCGTTGCGGCCAGTTCCTCCTGACTCAGCTTCAGCTTATTATTGAAGTTCATATCCGCCATGCTGTTGAGCGGAATCAGATGTACATGCGCGTGCGGTACCTCCAGGCCCACAACGGCTACGCCAATGCGTTTGCAGGGGACGGCCTTCTCAATGGCCGGGGCAATCTGTTTGGCAAACTGCATAAGACCGGTATAGAGGTCATTATCCAGGTCAAAGAGGTAATCAACCTCCTTCTTAGGAATGACAAGAGTGTGACCAACGGCCGTTGGAAAGGCATCCAGAAACGCCAGGTAGTTGTCGGTTTCGGCTATTGTATGCGCCGGAATTTCGCCGTTTACAATGCGGGTGAAGATAGAAGGCATCTTATCGGTCTATTTCAACGATTTCAAACTCCATAACGCCGGCGGGTACGGTGATTTCGGCGGAGTCGCCGACTTTCTTGCCCAGCAGTCCTTTGCCAATGGGCGAACCAACCGAAATTTTACCCTGTTTCAGGTCGGCTTCTTCTTCGGAGACCAGGGTGTAGGTCATTTTGGCCCCGTTTTTTTTATTTTTGATCGTTACCTTCGACAAGACAGATACCTGTGAGGCATCAATAGTCGACTCATCGAGCAGCCGGGCATTAGCCACAATTTCTTCCAGTTTGGCAATCTTCATCTCCAGCAGACCCTGTGCATCTTTGGCGGCATCATATTCGGCGTTTTCACTCAGGTCTCCTTTATCGCGGGCTTCGGCAATCTGGCGGGCAATATCAGCGCGGCCTTTGGTTTTCAGGTCGCTTAATTCTGCTTTCAGTCGGTTAAGCCCTTCTTCGGTGTAATACGAAATCTTTCCCATGTATTTAATTCTATGCTATGTAATCCAACTTATTCGGTAGCCTCTCAACGGGTCAGAGGCTATAAAAAAGAAAAGAACGGTACACTGACCGTTCTGCAACAAAAGTGGTTTTATTTGCAGCCACGTCAGAAACGCCGTCGGAACACAGCCGGTCGGCGAAACGGTCGGTGTATGTAAGCGTTCGTTTTTTGCATATTTACTCCGCTCTCCCTACGGCAGTTAAACCGTTTCAGGCAAATGCCGAGACTTTGGGATCGGGTTTGATCAACTCCGGATGATCCAGTCGGGACGACAAAAATAGCAATACTTACTGGCACGGGCAATACCTGTCGATGCCTCTGAATAAAAACATACTGAACGGAATATGAGCAGGTCTTTACGGATCATTTTTATGGGTACTCCTGATTTTGCCGTCGCCAGCCTCCAGCGGCTGCTGGATGCCGGCTCTCAGGTGGTAGCTGTCGTAACGGCTCCCGACCGGCCTTCGGGGCGGGGGCTGCAGGTGATTGCTTCGCCGGTAAAGAAAGCCGCCGAAGCCGCTGGTCTGCCGGTCCTGCAACCCGAAAAGCTGCGCGACCCGGCATTTCTGGAACAACTCCGCAGCTACCAGGCCGACCTGCAGGTAGTGGTCGCCTTCCGGATGCTGCCCGAAGTAGTCTGGGCCATGCCCACCGTTGGTACGTTTAACCTGCACGCATCGCTGCTGCCGCAGTACCGGGGTGCGGCTCCGATTAACTGGGCGGTTATCAACGGCGAAACCGAAACGGGCGTGACTACTTTCTTTATTGAGAAAGAGATCGATACCGGTCAGATGATCTTCCAGGAAACTGAACCCATCTATCCCGATGATACCGCCGGAACCCTCCACGACCGGCTAATGGAAAAGGGTGCTGATCTGGTGCTGAAAACGGTTCGGGCTATTGAAGCCGGTGACTACCCCCGCATGCCGCAGCCAAGCGCCACGGACCTCAAACCGGCTCCGAAGCTTCACCGGGAGACCTGTGAGGTGAACTGGAACCAGCCGGCCGAAGTGGTGCGTAACTTTGTGCGTGGATTGTCTCCTTACCCTACCGCCTGGACCATTCTGAACGGTAAGTTCTATAAGCTGTATACCGTCAGTCGGGCCGAAAATCGCCTGGGTACATTCTCGCCGGGCACCATAGATACCGACGACAAAACGTATATCAACGTCGCCGTGGCCGATGGCTGGATCTCTATTGACGACCTTCAGGCCGAAGGCAAGCGCCGGATGGGAGTAAAGGAATTTTTAAGGGGGAATCACCTGTAAAACGGATCGGTGCGCCGATGCGATTCCAATCCGTTGCTACCAACGCGCTGTTCCGTTTCCAGCTACCCTGAAAATTAATTCAACGTTTTTTAACGGATTGAAAATCCGTTTTACACTTATGAAAATCAGCCTCATTGCCGCCGTTGCGCAGAACGGCGTTATTGGTCAGAATAAAAGCGATGGCGGGCCGGATATGCCCTGGCACCTGCCCGACGACTTCCGGTTTTTCAAGCAGAAGACCAGTCACCATCCCATTATCATGGGCCGCCGGACGCTGGAAGCCCTGGGCAAGCCCCTGCCCAACCGGACCAACATTGTCATTACCCGCAGCGCCGACTTTCAAGCCGACGGCTGTGTTGTCGTGCATTCCCTGGAAGAGGCACTTGACGAAGCCCGAAAGGTGGAGCAGGAAGAAATCTTTGTTATAGGCGGAGGAGAAATCTATAGCATGGCAATGCCTTTGGCGACTACACTGTACCTGACCGAGATCGAAAAAGCATACGACGGTGAAACCCGCTTTCCGGACTTTGACCGGACCGAATGGGATGAGGTAAGCCGACGGCATCACCCGGCCGACAATCGTCACGAAACGGCATTTGACTTTGTTACGTACGAAAAACGTATACAGCGGTAGGGTTGCTTTATTATTTGTCGTAAATTATACCCTGATTACCAGCCGGGCTTTTACAGGGGCTAATTATCAATAAAAAATTATGAGATTTATTGTATAAGTATTTGTAAAACCATTTACTTTATATTAAAAGCCTGTCCGCTGTCTGCTTATGTTCAGGACAATTATCTACTCCATAATATTCGGTGTCATTTTACTCATAGTTACCTTTCTGTTGGGCGAGGTGGTATTGAGAGTGTACAACTATTTCGCTCATTCGCATGTATTTTACGATGGCTCCTATAACCGGTATCGGGGGAAACCTCACGTAAATCTGTATGGCTTTAAACTGAATGCCGGCGGGTTCAACGATACTGAATTCATCGCTGAACCCGATGCCTATCGCATTGTAGGGCTTGGCGATTCGTTTGCTTTTGGTATTGTGCCCCAGAACCAGACCTATCTGACCAAACTGGAAAGTAAGCTCAGGGACCGCGTTGGTAAAGTTAGCCTGTTCAATATGGGTATCTCCCAAACGAATCCGACAGATTACTATACCATTCTGACCCAGGAAGGCGCTGACCTTAAGCCCGATATGGTGCTGCTGTCGTTTTTTATGGGGAATGATTTTGATGTGCCACGCAAGCCCTGGTACCGGCATTCGTATATGCTGACGGCCCTGAACTATATTGGAAAAGTAGCCTGGAAAGTAAAAGATTTTGCGGGTCATCAGCCTTACTGCGATAGCTGTGATACCTTTGAACGCAACGAATACCTGCGTATTGAAAAGGAGCGCCTGGACTCGTGGCAATACCATATTCCGCAGGATGGTCGGTATCCGGCAGGCAAAGAGGGTTTTTTTGAGAAAACCGTAGAAACGCTGCTGCGTACCCGCGATTACTGCAAACAGCAGGGAGCGGAATTTGTCATTGTTATTATACCCGACGAACTACAGGTAGACGAACGGCTGCAACAGGATGTCGCAGCCGCTTATTTCGCTGATACTGGTAAATTACCCTACGATGTGCTGACCCCTACCCGTATGCTGGCGCAGCGGCTTCGCGAAAACCAGATTCCGTACCTGGACCTGTATGACGCTTTCAGGGCGGCTATACCGGCACAGGAGTTGTATAAACCGTCTGATTCGCACTGGAATATAGCCGGTAATGAGTTTGCGGCCGGGCTATTGGCAGATTCGCTGTCCAAGATAATTCCTAACCGGACAATGCTGGTTGAGCAGCGAGAAACTTCCCTTAGCTCAAACAAATAGCAAAAGCCGGGCCGGTTACTCGCTCCGCAATGAGGTGACCGGGTTTGCCGAGGCTGCTTTAATACTCTCATAGCTTATAGTCAGCAAAGCGATACCGGTAAGCAGCAGGCCTGTCACCACAAAAGACCACCAGGAAATAGCGATCTTGTAAGCAAAATCATCTAGCCACTGGTCCATGGCGTACCAGGCAATCGGCGTAGCAATGAGAATGGCAATCAGCACCAGTTTCAGAAAGTCGCGGCTGAGCAGCGAGACAAGTCCCGGTACCGAGGCACCCAGTACTTTCCTGATCCCAATCTCTTTGGTTCGCTGAACAACTACCTGAGAGATCAGCCCATATAGCCCCAGGCAGCAAATCAGGATGGCAATACCGGTGAAGACGTTGACCAGTCGGTTAACCAGGTTTTCTGTCTCGTAGAACTTCGCTACCTGCTCGTCTAAAAACTGATACTCGAATACTTCATTGGGATAGAGTTGCTGCCACGTCTGGCGGATGCGTTGGAGCGTCTGCGCAGGATTCTGTCCTGAAATGCGAATACCTGCCCGTTCGTACCAGTCGGCACGACTGGCGATGATGCAGGGGCCGATTTCTTCCCGTAGCGATTTCTGGTGAAAGTCTTTGACTACGCCCACAATTGGCAGAGGAACGGGTGAGAGGTAATGCTGTAACCGTTTGCCCAGCACCTGCTGCGGGTTCTGGAAACCAAGTTTATGGAGTAAGTTTTCGTTGATCAGGTATTCGCGGATGGTGTCGCTGGGCATGATGTTGCGGCCGGCCAGCAAGGTCATGTCGTACGTGGGCAGGTAATCGGCATCGGCCAGCCGCTCGCGAATTGGGTAAGGCTCCCAGTCGGCTTTCCCGTCGAACTTAAACGAGCCCCCAAACAACTGGTCACTGGCCGGCGGGCGGTGGTGAAGACTGACCGCCTGAATATCGGAATACTGCGTGAGCTTTTCCTTAAAAGCATCCTGAGCCAGTTTGGTATTTTGCGGCAGAGGCACTACGACAACGTTATCTTTTCGAAATCCTAAATCGGCCTGCTGCATGTAGCGCATCTGGTTTGCTACGATAAATGAACCAAGAATAAGCACCTGGCAGACGGCAAACTGTACCACCACCAGGACGCGTCTGACGGTGAAACCATGCCCCGACGTAGCCACCAGTTTCCCCCGAAGTGCCGCCCAAGGTGAAAAACCCGACAACACTGCGGCTGGATACCCACCCGCCAGCAGGATTACACCGAGAAGGAGAATAGTAATAAAAGCTACAAGTAGTCCGTCGAGCCGGAGGACCAGACTTAATTGAACCCAGTCGTTGAACAGCGGAAGCAGGATGGCCACCAGCAGCAGCGCCAGCGTAGTTGCAGTTACGCTAATCAGCGCCGTTTCGAGCAGGAATTGCAGAATCAGTTGAATCCGTGAACTCCCCAGCGTTTTACGTACACCCACTTCTTTGCTGCGTCGGAGCACCTGCACCGTAGCCAGATTGACGAAGTTGATACAGGCTGCTCCTACCAAAAGCAGGCCCACGACTCCCAGCGCCCAGAGCAGTGACTGTCGGATGGCTGCCCCGCCCCGCTGGACATCGAAGTGAAACTCGCGCATCGGCTGGATGTGAAACCGGAAAATACTGGCCATCTCGCCATAATGCTTCTTCGATAAGGCTGGTAATGCCTGCTGGAGGCTGGCTGCGGTACTTGGGTCTTTTAGCGTAAAATAGAGTCGTTGAGAACTGTTTAGAAATTGCCAATCAGTTAGTTTAAAATCCGGAAACAGCTTGTTCATCGTGGCCAGTGAGATAAACAGGTCCAGATCAGTATCAGTTGTTGAGGGTGGATCCGCCAGAATTCCGGTAACGGTGGCATTGACCTTGTTATTGAGGGTTACCACTTGCCCCATTGGATTGGCATCCCCAAAATACCGCTTCGCCCATGATTCAGTCAAAACGACTGTGTTTGGTTGGCGAAGGGCTGTTTTAGGGTTTCCCTGAAGCCAGGTATAACTCATTATGTCGAACCACTCCGGCTCTACAAGGCCCGTACCTTTATGTTCCCGAAAGCGTAAAGGCTCCGGCTGCTCCGGTCGCTGGACACTCACGGTCAGGTCACGGTTCATCATCAGGAAAGCGGCTTGCTCAACCTGCGGGTACTCCGTACGCAACACCTGAGCCATGGGTGGGGGTGCTTCGGGGTTGTACTCAATAGAGCCGTCTTCGAGGTACAGGTCTGTATCAATTCGAAAAATCCGGTCGAACCTGGCGTGGTGCCGGTCGGTGCTGAGGTGATGGCGCAGGAAGAGAAAGATGAGCAGTCCACCCGCTATACCTACCGACAATCCGACCGTGTTCAGCAGCGTATAGGTGCGTTGCTTCCACAGGTTCCGCCAGGCGATGGTAAGGTAGTTATGCAGCATATTGTCGTACTTTTTGGTTATCTTTAAAAACCGGAAACACTCATGCTATGGAAGCTGTCGCCCAAAATCCTACCGACTTCGAAGACGAAAAAATGTCAAGCATTAATCATGCTGAGTTACAAAGCCATCTGTCTTTTCTCCTACGTGCGTCCTATCGCCAGCAATACAGCATCTATACAGAACTTGATTTTGAATTTGCCTCTGGTAAAACCCGCCCAGACCTGAGCATCCTGCCGAAACGCAAAGCCGATTGGCTGGCCGACGAAATTGTTGTTCAGGATGTTCCTCTGACCACGATTGAAATTCTCTCTCCCGAACAGAGCCTGAACAGCTTAACCGAGCGTATTTACAAAAAACACTTCCCGGCCGGCGTTAAATCAGTTTGGCTGGTAATCCCCACCGTGCAGACTGTCTCCATCCTCCTTCCTGACCGGCGGCAGATGAATTTCGCTGCCGGTGTTGTAAAGGACCCTGTAACCGGCATTGAGCTAAACTTGAGTGACATCTTCGAAGGATAAGCCCTTCATTCACATACAAAAGTCCGTATCCTGATTCGGTGGTCAAGATACGGACTTGGTTTATACACAGGCTGTTAATAATTGTTAAGCCTTGTAAATGGTTATTCAGTGCGCAGGGACTTCACCGGGTCAATCAAGGCGGCTTTGAGCGCCTGGAAGCTGACGGTCAGTAACGTAATCAGTACCGCTCCGGATCCGGCTACGGCAAATACCCACCACGGAATATCGGTGCGGTACGAGTAGTTCTCAAGCCAGTTGCTTAGCAGATAATAAGCGATAGGAGAGGCAATCACCAGCGAAATCAGCACCAGGACCACAAAGTCTTTAGACAGCAACTGCCACAGGTTGGCAACCGATGCGCCCAGTACTTTACGTACACCAATCTCTTTGGTCCGCTGTTCAGCGACGAACGAGGCTAGACCAAACAAGCCAAGGCAACTGATGAATATGGCTAATATGGCAAAGAAACTGGCCAGTTTACTGATGCGTTCCTCCTGACCAAACTTACTGGCGTATTCGTCATCCACAAATTTGTATTCGAAAGGAACCGCCGGATTGTACTTTTTGAAAATAGGACTAATCCTGTCCAGTGACTCACTGGTGCTGAGTTGGGGAGCTAACCGAACCGTTATGGTGTTCGGTGAATCATACCCCAGCAAGAAAAAGGTAGGATACACAGGCTCAAACGGCGACGCCATCACCATGTCTTTAATAACGCCGACTATCTGCCAACTTTTGTTGGCACGGGGCCACCGAACTGTTTTCCCGACCGGGTCTTTAAGACCCATGTACTTCACCGCGGTCTCATTGAGAACAATACCCGTTGAGTCAGTAGCATACTCGCGGGAGAAGTCACGGCCCTGCACAAACTGCCAGCCTACCGTTTTGCCGAAATCATGAGTGACGCCAATGGTGCCGAACATATCTTTGAAGCCGGGGTCCTTTCCCTCCCACTCGAAGTCTCCATTCGCTGAATACACCTGCGTGGGTTCACCTACCGAAGCACCAACCTGGGCAACGGCGCCACTCTGTAGCAAATCATTCCGTAAGACCTCATAATGGTCGCGTAGTTCCGGTGTGATGATTGGCACAGTAATTAACCCCTGCCTGACATAGCCGACCGGCCGGTCTTTGGCATGTTCAATCTGACGATAGACCACAATGGTACCAATGATTAAAGCTACCGATACCGTAAACTGAACGACCACCAGCACCTTACGGGGCAGAGCCGCTAACCGCCCCATCCGGAAAGTACCCTTCAGAACCTTCACGGGTTGAAATGCAGACAGGTAGAGGGCTGGGTAACTCCCCGCCAGGAATCCCGTAAGCAGAACAAAGCTCAGTCCCATCAGCCAGAACACAGGATTCGTCCATAGCATCGACAGTTTCTTATCGGCCACCTCGTTAAAGAAAGGCAGCATCAGCAACACCAATCCTATAGACAGCAGAAAGGCAATACTCACCACCAGCAGCGACTCACTGAAAAACTGACTGATTAGCTGAGACCGTACCGAACCAACGGCTTTGCGAATGCCTACCTCCTTCGCCCGTTTCTCCGACCGGGCGGTGGATAGATTCATGAAATTGATGCAGGCCAGTAGCAAAATGAAAGCGCCGGTGATGCCAAACAGCCAGACAAACTGGATACCTCCTCCGGTATTTACCCCATTTTGGAATTCTGAATAGAGGTGCCATTTGCGCATCGGCTGCAGAAAAAGCTCGGGCTTGTCTTTAGCCTCCTCCGGTTTAAGATGGTTTAGCTTTACATCCTTAATTAGGGCGGAGACTTGCTCAAAATCGGCACGGGGAGCGAGTTGTACAAAAATCTGCCAGGAATTATTATTCCATTGGGGCTCCTCCTGGGCAGCTTTGACCCAGCCCTCGGAGGAAACAAATAAAGCCCAGGGAGCCATAAATGCCACACTTTTAAGGTTGGTGTTGTAAGGCAGGTCTTCGTACACGCCAGTTACCTTTACATCCAGCTTATTATCCATCTTTACGAACTTACCCATCGGGTTATCGGCTCCGAAGAGGGATTTGGCCAGGGATTCCGAAAGAATAATGGAGTTTGGGTCTGTGAGTCCGGCCCGGGTACCTTTCAGCATATTGAGCGAGAGCAGCTCAGTCACTGCGGGTTCCATGTATTTGCCGCTTGTCGTGAGTTTCTGCTCTCGGGCCGCCAGTATGTGTTCACCCGTGTGCGATGCCAGCACCACTCGTTCGAAATACTGCCCATAGGATTTACGCAGTTCATCCCCCACCGGGATAGGAATAGAAGCCCAGGTATCCTTTTCTGTGTTGAATGTCATGTGCTGCATCACCTGCGCAATGCGGTTGTAGTGCTGGTGGTATTTGTTGTACGATAATTCGTCCCAGATCCACAACCCAATCAGCATAGCCACGGCCATACCGGTCGCCAGACCGGCAATGTTGATAAACGAATACGCTTTGTTTTTTACCAGGTTCCGAAAAGCGATTTTTAAATAATTTCGTAGCATATCTGAAAAAAGAGGTTTTCTGTACTGGTTGGGTTTACGTTTAATCATTGACGGGCGCAGGTAAGCCAGCACCTCCCGCCAGTAGGTCCGCCGGGCTTTTTGCTGACCCAATCGCTGAGCCCGTCGGTAATAGCGCTCGTGGATGTCACCCAGCACCTCCTCCCTCAGGTGTGGCGCCACAAACCAGCCTAACAGCGTATCGAGCCACCTGGGTGGAGCCGGTATTTTCGATTGATTAAAGTCCTCAGGGTACATAGTGCAGACTGGCTAACTCCACTTTAGGGTGGTTTGCGGGGTGATTCGCTCCCACAGCCGGTTGCGCACCGACCGTACCTCATTCAGCACGCGTCCGCCCAGGGCGGTGACAGTGAACAGACGTTTACGTCGGCCGCCCCGTTCGGGGGTAGCCTCGCCGAGGTGCGAGGTGAGGTATCCCTTCTGTTCGAGCCGTTGCAGAGCCGCATGCACGGCTCCGGTGCTGACTGTCTGGCCAGTCTCCTGTTCGAGTTCTTCGGCAATCACTACCGAGTAAGCCGTGGGAGAAAGTACGGCCACAGCCAGCAAAACAACTTCTTCAAACTCGCCTAAATCGCTCCGTCGCATGGGCAGCAGGTTAAGAGTTCTTTGTAAAAAGCATTTCTTCTATTTCGGTATGTCAAATAATCTGCCAAAATTCTGTTACTGGCTTTCTGATATAGTTTAGGCAGTTTTAGCGATTTGCAACAAATCTCATTTGTCCAGAAACGGACAGGATTCGGACGATAGTGGACAGCTTATATCAGGTATAATACAATAGAATAAGCTACTGTAGGGGGCGTTCGCAGTCCCATTACGGAACGGGTGTGATGGTCAGATTGGCGAAATCGCCCCCGGAGGCATTGCCGACCCATAGCCCTATCCGGTTACCGGGACGCTTTTGAATAGGCTCTACTTCCAGGGCCGCAGTTGTGCTCTGGTTCACAAAAGCGCGTACGTTGGAGCCCGTAACCTCTATCCGTACATGAAACCAGCCGTTGGGGTCCGGCGCCGGCGCAACGGCTGCTTCATATTTATTAGGAAACTCGGTCCGTAACTTCTGCCAGCTATAGGTAGGATGAGATATGTACTGAACGGCATGAATCCGCCGGACAGGGTCTTCGCTCCGAAAGTTGAACGGACGGAAGTAGACAGCCTCGTACGTTGAGTCATTCTGCCCGTGAAAGGCAATGCCTACAAAGCTCTGCTGCAAGACATCTTTACCGCGTACATCAAATTCAATGCTGCCGTTGGTAAACGTCACATCCGGTAGCCAGAGCAGGCCCTCGCCGGGACGCTGATCTAAGCGAACACCTTTTTGAGGACCCTCGCTTAGGGCAGTCGCCGAACGATTTACTACAACGATTTTGGGATCCTGAGCCAGGGTAGCTAAGTCAGGAGATGTCTTCTTCTGAGCGATGGCCGGTGAAGTTATCAGCAAACCGACTACGCAGCATAGCCGAAGCAGGAAAATATAGGATGGTTTCATAAGCAATTAGGTTTTGTTCGATAGGTTCTTACTTACTTAGGCTGTTTGTCTAGTAGGCTGCGGCAGATTGGCTATGTGGCTTACTCCGAACGAAGTGACTTCACCGGATTCATCAAAGCTGCTTTGATGCTCTGGAAACTGACGGTCAATACCGTAATAAGCAACGCACCTGCTCCGGTTACGGCAAAAATCCACCACGAAATCTCCGTATGATACTCGTACTTCTGGAGCCAGCCCGAGAGCAGATACCAGGCTACCGGCGTCGCTATGCCAAACGCGATAAAGACCAGCACCACAAAATCTTTCGAGAGCATCTGCCATAGGTTAAAAACCGTTGCGCCCAATACCTTGCGAATACCAATCTCCTTGGTGCGTTGCTCGGCTACGAACGACGCCAGCCCGAACAGTCCCAGGCAGGAGATGAATACAGCGAGTATAGCGAAGCCTGAAGCCAGGGTACCAATGCGTTCCTCGGCGGCAAATTTTAGGGCATACTCCTGGTCCGTGAACTTATAGTCGAACGGACTGCCGGGATTGAACCGGTTAAATATCGCTTTGATTTTGGCCAGTGATTCGCTGGCGCTTAGGGTGGGGTTCAGCTTGATGTTGATGACGTTTGCCCAGCCGTAATCGAGCATGAAAACCGTTTGATAGGTTGGTTCAAACGGCGACTTCATCACCATATCCTTAACCACGCCAACTACACGGAAAGGCCTACCCCTCCAGGTAACTATTTTACCAACCGGGTCTTTCAGTCCCATGTATTTAACGGCCGTCTGGTTCAGCACCATACCCGATGAATCGGTTGCAAATGCCCGCGAGAAGTCGCGTCCTTCCACAAACTGCCAGCCTACTGTTTTGCCAAAGTCATGCGTGACGGCAATGGTTCCAAAGCTGTCTTTGAAATTAGGGTCTTTGCCCTCCCAGTCGAATCCGCCATTATTTGAGTTGAGATTTGTGGCCGGTGCCGATGAGGTAGACATTTCCACCACCGCTCCGGTTTGCAGTAACTCGCCCCGCAGGACATTATACTGCTGATACAACTCGGGCGTGTTCATCGCGACCGTAATCAGTCCATTACGGTCGTAGCCGATGGGCCGGTTTTTGGCGTGCTGAATTTGGCGGAACACGATGAGGGTCCCGATAATGAGCGTTACCGATACCGCAAACTGAACGACGACTAATACCTGCCGGGGCAGCGAAGCCAGCCGCCCCACCCGGAAGGTTCCCTTTAGCACCTTCACCGCCTGAAAAGAAGACAAATACAAGGCCGGATAACTACCGGCGATTAAACCGGTAAGCAGACTAAAGACCAGACCGGACAGCCAGAAAACAGGGTTAGTCCATAAAATGTCCAGCTGTTTGTCGGCGACCTCATTAAAGAAAGGTAGCGCGATAGCAACCAGCAGCAGGGATATAATGAACGCCAACCCGGCCACCAGTATCGACTCGCTGAAGAACTGGCCAATTAACTGGCTCCGCACCGAGCCAACCGATTTGCGGATACCGACCTCTTTAGCCCGCTTTTCGCTCCGGGCCGTACTCAGATTCATAAAATTGATGCAGGCCAGCAATAGCACAAATACGCCGATGATCCCAAACAGCCAAACATACTGAATCCGGCCGTCTACATTCCCGGCCTTATCCCAGCCTGTGTACAAATGCCAGCGGCTCATGGGCTGCAAGTAAAATTCCGGCTTCATATAGGCCGTTTCGGGTACATGCTTCACCCGTAAATCTTTGATTTTGGCCGATACTGCATCAAAGTCAGCATTTGGGGCAAGCTGAGCCAGAATTTGCCAGGAGTTATTGTTCCATTCGGCATTGTCCTGAGCCCGCTTTACCCACTCTTCCGAGGAGACATACAACGCCCATGGTGCCATAAACTTCATATCCCGAAACTCCGTATTAACCGGAAAGTCCTCGTAAACGCCCGTTACTTTAACGTTCAGCTTATTATCGAGCTTAACGATTTTGCCCACCGGGTCGGTAGTGCCGAACAAAGCCTGAGCAACCGATTGAGATAACAAAATGGATGCCGGGTCATGTAAGCCGGCCCGTGTACCGCTGAGCATCTTCAGCGTCAGCATCTCAGGGGCTTCCGGGCTCAGGTAATTACCGGTTTTGGTAAATTTTTCATTGCCATACGCCAGAATATGCTCTCCGGTCCAGGATGACATAACCACGTGTTTAAAATCACCGGCGTATGCCGTACGGAGTTCATTACCTAACGGCAGTGGCATGTACCCTCCGTTAAATACGATACCCTCAGCTGTACCGCGCTGCATGACCTTCGCGATACGGTTGTAGTTCTGGAAATAGCGGTTGTACGTCAGTTCATCGTACATCCACAAGCCAATCAGCATGGCTACGGCCATACCAACGGCCAGCCCGCCAATATTGATAAACGAATACGCCTTGTGCTTAATGAGACCCCGCCAGGCGATTTTAAGATAGTTTTGTAACATGTCAGTATGGTTTGGATGTGGATATTCCCGGTACGCCGGACCGTTTGGTTGTCGCTTTATGATGAAAGGCCGCATCAGGCTGAATACATCCCGCACGTAGCGCCATTGGGCCTGGCGCAATCCGACTAATTCAACACGCTGGCAGAATAGCTCGTGGAGGTCGCCTTCCATTTCTTCGACCAGATGCGGAGCGCAGAACCAATGCAGCAGGCGTGTAGCCCAGCGCGGAGCAGTCGGGTACTGCGGACGGTTTGGAGTTGAAGGCGTGTTCATGACCAGGCAGCTTTTGGAATGGCATCCCACATCTGATTGCGCAATACCCGTATCTCTTCCAGGGCTCGCCGACCGGCCCCGGTTACCGAGTACAGTCGTTTCCGGCGACCGCCCCGTTCCTGGGTAACGCCCCCCATCTGGGACGTAACCAGCCCTTTTTCCTGTAGGCGGTTCAGGGCGGAATGCACGGCACCGAGATTAACGGCGCGGCCCATCTGCTGCTCAATCTCGCTGACGATGGCTGCCCCATAAGCATCCCCCGCCCGAATGGCTACGGCGAGCAAGACCACTTCCTCAAACTCGCCCAGGTACGTTCCTTTCATGGTAAGCGATTAGTTGTGTAAATGTATAACAAATCCTTTGCCAGAGTTGAGCACAGGTCAAATCAGCGTGCGTGAGGCTTTTACCAAAATATATTATTGATTTCTTGTCCAGAAACGGACAACGTACCGTACACTGGTGGACAGCATTGGTGCTCTATATCGACCGGCATCACTACGTGTCGGTTGCAACCAATTTCATGCCGTTAGTTGTTGTCATATTCAGATTGTTGGCAATCCCAACTCTTTCAAAAATCCGTTGTGCTTGTCGGTATTAGCTATAATGCTTTCATTGATTAAAGTCAATCTTGCATGTACTGCTGTTAAGTCAATTTGTACTTCGTCAAACGACGTGCTTACATATCTAGAAATGTTTAGGTTGTAGGCGTTGCTTTTAATTTCGTCCAACGAAACCCGGCGTGCATAACGTTCAATGTGCTCAGGACGATTTTTATACGTATTGATGATGCGACTTATATGATTTTCTCGTAAGCTGTTCTGCCTCTTTCCCTTCTCGAAATTCTCATCCGAACTGGCATTGATGAACAAGACATCATCCTGTTTTTTACATTTTTTCAAAACCAGAATACAAACCGGAATGCCCGTTGAGTAAAAGAGGTTGGAAGGTAATCCAATAACTGTATCGATGTTATTGTCTTTTATTAGTTTAGTACGTATTCGCTCCTCGGCACCGCCCCTGAATAAAACGCCGTGTGGTAAGATAATTGCCATGGTACCCTCTTGTCCCAGAAAATGGAACCCGTGTAGTAAAAAGGCAAAATCGGCGGCTGATTTGGGGGCTAACCCGTAACTCTTGAACCGAAAATCCTCGGCCAGGGTGTCGTTTGGTTCCCAGCGCAGGCTAAACGGTGGATTGGCGACAATGGCATCGAACTCGATCTTTTTGGCCGGATTCATTTCATTCAGCAAATCCCACTGGTTTTCTAACGTGTCTCCGTGGAAGATCTCAAACTCGGTGTCTTTCATACCGTGCAAAAGCATATTCATCCGGGCCAGGTTATAGGTGGTAATGTTTTTTTCCTGCCCATACAGTTTGCCGATACTACCGCCATTAGCCCTGATCTGCTTTCTGACATTCAGCAGTAGTGAACCTGAGCCACAGGCAAAATCGAGCACCTTGTCGAACTTCTTCTTTTTACCTAGGGTAGGGTCCTGACTGTCTAAAACGACGATTTCGGACAGTATGGTAGAGATTTGCTGGGGTGTATAAAACTCACCAGCCTTTTTGCCAGAACCGGCAGCAAACTCACCGATTAGGTATTCATACGCATCGCCGAGGGTATCTGAATCAGGCGAAAAGTCGGCTATGCCCTCTGCAATCTTCTGAATAATGGTGCAGAGTTTTTTATTCCGTTCGGCTGACGTTTTGCCGAGTTTTTCAGAGTTCAGATTGATTTCAGAGAACAACCCCTGAAAGGCCCGTTCGAATGACTCGTTTTCGATGTAGCGAAAACCGGCTTCAAGCGTTACCAGCAACTCCGTGCTTTGTGTGCGGGCCAACTCGGTTATGCTACTCCATAGGTGTTCGGGCTTTATCACATAATGCACTTTTCTGCGCATTTGCTTTTCAAACTCCGGCACATCAACTGCATTGGTTGCATACCAAACCGATAAAGGTGTACGGGTATCCTTCTCATCCAACTTTGGATAGTCTGCTCCTAATTCCTTTTTCGCCGACTCTTCATAGTTGTATGACAAATAACGCAGGAAGAGAAACGAAAGCATATAATCACGGAAATCATCCGCATTCATTGCCCCGCGCAGGTTATCGGCTATATCCCAAAGGGTTTTACCCAGCCTTTGTTGTTCTTTATTTGACATTTCTTGTTTTGCTAATCGGATGATATACGGAATGGGCGTTACCCATCCCTATGGCATTACGGAATGGGCGTTACCCATCCCTATGGCATTACGCCCTTTCAGGGCTGAATGTGTAGCCCTGAAAGGGCTATATCTCTTAACACAGGGCAACAGCCCTGTGCTCCCTGTGCTGATGTGATGGTCATCAAAACCTGTAACTAAGCCCTGAAAGGGCGAACTATAGAACTCCCCAAGTCATATCAATCCCAAACATATCGTTCATCGTAATCTACAGCGTACTTCTTCAGAAAAGCCCGATATTCATCTTGAAAGCTCTTCTTGCTGTGGTGCTCGTGCTGATTGGCGATATAAGCGATCACCGTATCCACTTGAGAGGGATTGACCGAAAAAGCACCATAGCCATCTTGCCAATAAAAAGTATGGTAATCGTCTCCTTTGGTTTTTATCCATTTGGACGAATGTGACTTTACTTCTTCTACCAGCTTCATCAAGGCTATTTTCTTGGAGAGTTTACAAAGGATGTGTATGTGGTCGATATAGCCCCCCACTTTGATAGCCTGACATTCTAGCTTGTTGCAAATGCCTCCCAGGTAGCTATGTAATTCTTGTTCTACCGGCGGATGGATGAATGGCTGCCTGTGTTTGGTGCTGAATACTAAGTGGATATAATTTTGCACTAATGACTGTCCCATAATTTAGATAGGATGCTCTGGTTATTACGCCCTTTCAGGGCTTTATGGGTGGGGTAGCTACACACATCCGTTTGGTTAATCGTTAATGGGCTACTCCCATTTCTAAGATACATCGCCCTTTCAGGGCTGATATAATTAGTTGGTGCTTCATTTTCTACCCAATTTCTTTTGGAAACAACCCCTGCATCAATCCTTTTTTATGCAACTTCAATTGCTCTATCTTCTCTGCTTGTGCTGTAATCACTTCATCTAAGGAAGAAAGGCAAGAAGCAATTTTTTGCTGTTCTTTTATTGTTGGAGGTAGAAATATCGGCAAAGATGAATATTCGGTCCCATTGATTCCAGGCTGTCCACTTCTTGCAGAAATGAAACTTACCCATCTCCAATACTTTGTTGTTGAAAGAAATTGAAATAATAATTCTGAGTCAAGCTTATTGGGATTGGGTCTTATCCTAATCAGGAAACCAGCAAAAACAAGTTTTCCATCCTTATTTCTGTACTTATAGGATTTGCCAACGCTTGCTCCTGTTCGTGCTAAAACTATATCGCCATCTGATAAATAATTATTTTCACTTACTGCTCTGTCAACCGAGACTTTATCACTTGATAGAAAATGCCCATCTTCAGAAATATCTGTTATTCTTAGGTAGGTAGGAAGCTTTTCTGAGTATGCTACAGCTGGTGCGTTAAGGCCGTATTCAGGACTGTTCATTAAGCACTCTCCCAATACTTTCTTTTCCCATTCCCCCTCATTCACAAACTCCGGGAAACGATACTTCGGAACGGTTTCGCCTTCTTGCGGGAAAAGGTTTTGCATCAGGGCTTTTTTGTGCTCTTTTAAGGCTTCCAACTTCTGACTGTGGGCTGTAATTACTTCATCTAGGGAAGAAAGGCAGGAAGCGATTTTTTGTTGTTCTAATGTTGTTGGCGGAATCGGTATTGTGAAAGAACGAATCTGTTCGAAGTTTAGTCCCTGTCGATTACCACCAGCTTGAAAACTATTGATTTGTTTTTGTCCTAAATCTGAAATCAGAAATTGATTAGCAAAAAACGGATTTAGAATATCTTTTGGGGTTCTAATTATACAAACATGCTGATTTACATTTCCGCCAGAAACCAGTTCGTTTGCTACCGCACTTCTTCCAATTGATGCTCCTGTGATATTTAGCAATACATCTTCTAACTCAATTTCTGTACTGATAGAATTTTGATGGGTTACCTCATCAATAAATGCGATGTTGTCTAAGAGAAAAACTCCCCAACCTACATTTTGGCTCCTAACAAACGGCCGACCTGTTTTTTTATAATTTGATTCTCCTCCTAATGGGGTAACTCCGCTACCAACTTTAATAGTCATATTCCCCAATTTATTTTCTTCCCATTCCCCCTCATTCACAAACTCAGGAAAACGCAATTGGGGTATCAATTTATTTTTCTCGTTACTCATTCGGAGCTTTTAGTTTGTTGTTCATTCGCATGTAGCTCATTGAGCACCAGGGTTTGCAACTCGTCTTTGGGAAGCAAAAGCTGGTAGTCAGCTACGCCAATAGGTTTATTGATGTCTTGCAGGGCAATTTCAACGTCAAGATGGTCTTTATCGGCGCAGAGAATGATACCGATGGACGGGTTTTCGTCTACACTCTTTTCCAGGCGGTCAAGCAGGGAGAGATACAAATTCATTTTCCCTACATATTCGGCTTTAAAGCTGCCAATTTTTAATTCGATGGCCACCAGTGAGCGAAGGCCCCGGTGAAAGAAAAGCATATCGACAAAATATTCCTTGCCATTGTATTCCAGCCGGTATTGGTTGCCAATGAAACTAAACCCTTTCCCCAACTCCAGTATAAAGGCTCTGATTTTGGTGATGAGTCTGTTTTCCAGTTCCAACTCTTTGAGGGGTTCGGTAATGCCTAGAAAGCCCAGATTATAGCTGCTTTTGAACACCTCATTGGCATAATCGGCATGGGCCGCCGGCAGCGTCTGGTCAAAATTGTGGGTTTTCAGTGGTTTTCCGGCCAGGCTGTAGCTATCCATTTTGATGGCATTGAGCAGCAAGTCTCTGGACCAACCTTTCGTCAAGGTTTCGTTGGCGTAAAATTCGACTGCATCCAGTGATTGTATCTTATTGAGCAGCAGTAAGTTATGGCCCCAGGGTAATACTGCGACTCAGTGCTGGACATTGAGGGGGTAGAATAGGAAAAAGCGAGGGCAAATGCTTGTTTTGTAGCGTGACCAACTTAACAAGATTTCACTCCTCGCTTTTGGACAAA